>JALZJW010000123.1 GCA_030859565.1 Pseudomonadota bacterium | reverse complement strand
AAGGCGCGGAAAGGACGCAATCCGCTAACCGGCGAGGATATTATGATCAAGGCGAAGCCTGCGCGGAAAGTCATTCGCGCGCTGCCGCTCAAGGCCTTGAAGGACGTGCTCGCTTAACCCGTGTGTGACCGCTATGCGCGCTTCTCCTCCATTAAGACCTTCGCCGAACGGTTCCATGCCCAAGGCACCTTGACGCTCACGGAGAGCTACAATGTCGCGCCCACCCAGGCCGTGCTTTTCGCACGCAACGCGGTGGATGGTCGGGCGTGATAGCGCAGTGCGTGCGACAAGCTAGTGTAGTGCTTCGTAATTGATGGAACTAAAGGCCTTGCGGTCGATCTGATCTGGGAGATCGAACGAGGAGGCCACCATGCGAACAGCCAGTGTGATCGAACTTACAGAACAACAACGGCAACAACTGCAACGATGTACGCGGTCGAGCACCGTCAGTGTGCGTCTGGCACGACGGGCACGAATAATCCTGTTGGCGGCCGAAGGTATGGACAACCACCAGACCGCAGGAGAGGTGAGCGTTGGGCGAATTCAGGTGAGTCGTTGGCGCAAGCGCTTTGCACAAAGCGGGGCTGTCGGGCATTGAAGCCGATTTGCCGCGTAGCGGCCGCAAGCCCCGCATCAACGCCGGCAAGATCGTGCGTCTGACGACTCAGAACACACCGGAGGGCGCCACACACTGGAGCACGCGCACGCTGGCGGCAAGGGTCGGGATCAGCGACAGCAGCGTGCTGCGGATTTGGCGCGCCAATGGGCTCAAGCCGCATTTGGTCGAGACCTTCAAGGTCTCGCGTGACCCGCAATTCGCCGAGAAGCTCCAAGAGATCGTCGGACTGTATTTGTCGCCACCCGAGCATGCGCTGGTGCTGTGCTGCGACGAGAAGAGTCAAGTGCAGGCCCTGGACCGTACCCAGCCTGGGTTGCCGTTGAAGAAGGGCCGTGCGGGGACGCTGACCCACGACTACAAGCGTCATGGCACCACGACCCTGTTTGCCGCACTGAACACGCTGGACGGCTCGGTCATTGCTCGCTGCGACAATCGTCACCGTCACCACGAATGGCTCACCTTCTTGCGCCAGATTGATCGGGAAACCCCCCAAGGACAACGCCCTGCACCTGATTTGCGACAGCTACGCCACCCATAAGCATCCCAAGGTCCGGGAGTGGCTTGCGAAACATCCGCGCTTCCATGTGCATTTCACCCCGACCTCGGCCTCTTGGCTCAATATGGTCGAACGATTCTTCCGCGACATCACCACCGAACGCCTGCGCCGCGGTGTATTCCGCAGCCTCCCCGAACTTATCAGCGCCATCAAGGAATATATCGCAGTGCATAACCATGACCCCAAGCCCTTCGTCTGGACCGCCAAGGCCAACGACATTCTGCAAAAGGTCATTCGCGCCAATCGCCGCTTAAGTTCCAGGAAAAACGAAGCACTACACTAGGTCAACGACCTGCCCTTGCGTGAACCGCGCGCAATCGTAGTCAGCAGAATGACCGCATGGTTGAGGTTGCCGAGCGGTAGGCCGGACTCGGAAACATTTTTTTTGCCGCTTCGTTCAGCATTCATCGCGGTCGCTGAACACCAGTCCGTATATCGGACATCTATTTATCATCTCTTGGTTGACCTCGTCGAATGCGTGCTCTTGATATCGCATCCAAAGCGTGTCAATCGATCTTCAATATTATTCCGATAAACGGACATAGGAGGTACTCATGATCCGCAAAGCGATGCTCTCGTCACTGTGCTGTACAACTGCTTCAAGATGGATGACGTTGTCACTGGAAGCGGCTTCAACAAGCTGGGTGTTGAGAAGTTGGGAGGCATCGTGACTCGCGGAGTGCTGCTCGACATTGCCGCGGTGAAGGCGTGGAGATGCTTGAAGCCGGCTCCCCATTGCGACGGACAGCGCTTTCAATTGCCATAAAGTAATCGTCCAATCCTTGAGTGGCGTAATGTTAGGGGTCGCGTATCTTGCTTTGGCTCGATACGGGATTGACATAGATAAGGCCCTTTATCTGGGCGGCCTTCACTTTCCGATCGATCATCTGGATGAAGGATAGGTGCTCTTCAAGGACCAAAACCAAGCCTTCGCCATCGACGAATACCGTGCGTAGAGCCTTTCCCCTCACCACGCTCTGGACGACGTTTTCACTGAAACCTTGGATGGAAATGAAGAGGCCTCGGCCATACATTTTTCCTTCGACTTTTCCCACGAACTGGTATACGGGCTTGTTGCTTGCGGCAGAATCGTGCCACTTTGCCTCAATGATTTTGATCAATACCTGGTTCCTGGTCCTCCGGCTTAAAGCGCTGTTGCCGCACGGGATGGTCGGTGGACCTCTGTTACCATCGCCAAGCCATTTCGGCGATGTTGATGACCGGCTCGCACTGCCCCCGGGCCTGGTTAAGACCCATTCCTCCGGCCAGTGGCGCGCTGAAAGACCGGAAGGTCCATTCGATAGGAAGCGCTTCCTGAGGCCAATACCAGAGGGATTCGGTCCAGGTTGCGGTGGTTGGCCGAGCTGACCCTTAAAGAGTACCGATATGATTTCCGGGAATCTGGCGGATTTCGAGCGCTTGTCCGAGCTTGCGCCTTACGCCTTGGTCATGTTCGAGCCTCAAGGCAGGATCGTGCTGGTCAGCGCCAAGGCTCAGGAGATCTTTGGATACCCCCGTGACGACTTGCTGAGCTTGACTGTCGACGTCCTTCTACCAGAACTCTTCCAGCGCCCACCCCGCGAGGCACGAAAAGACCACCTTGATCGGCTCCAGCCTGACATGAGCGCGAAGGATCCCGAGCGGGAACTCTACGCGAGGCGTAAGAACGGCAGTGAGATCGCTGTGGCAGTTTCGTTGGATCGGGTTGAAGTCGACGGGAACACATTTATCCTAGCCCTCATCCGGGGCGCGGCCGAGCGCCGCCGGGCAGAGGAGGACGTACTTAGCATCGCCCAGGGAGTTTCCGCTGCGGCCGGTGAAACGTTCTTTGGTTCATTGGTCGAGCATCTTGCCAGAGCCCTGCAAGCCGATCATGCCTTCATCGCCGAGCTCATAGAAAACGACCTCGAGCGGGTAAGAACCATCGCCGTATGCGCCCAGGGCAAGATTGTGGATAACTTTGAATACGATTTAACCCACGCCCCCTGCAGACAGGTGGTGTGCCAGAGTATGTGCTCATACCCGAGCGGCGTGCAGCGATTGTTTCCTGAGGATCGCTTGTTGGTAGATATGAAGGTCGAAGGGTATGTGGGAACAGCACTTCTTGATTCGAGCGGCTGTGCCCTCGGCCTGATGGTGGTGCTTTATAATCGCCCGATCGCCAATCCAAAGCTCGCCGAATCCATGCTGCAGATCTTTGCCGTACGGGCGGGAGCGGAGTTGGAACGGCGACAGGCAGAAGATCGGCTGCGCAAAAGCGAAGCGCGCTGGCGGCAGGTCTTCGAGAATTCCGCCATCGGCATTGCCCTGACCGACCTGGACGGGCATTTCCTCGCAACGAACGCGGCCTATCAGGGGATGCTGGGTTACACCGAGGAAGAGTTGCGCGCGCGCTCCTGGCTGGATGTCACACACGAGGACGACCGAAAGACCAACTGGGCCCTCTCAATGGATTTTCTGGTAAAGAAACGACAGCAGTTCCAGCACGAGAAGCGCTACCTGCGTAAGGACGGTCAGATCCTATGGGTGCGCAACGACATTTCCCGGGTCCCCGGCGGAGAGGGCACGCCCGGCTTTACCCTGGCGCTGGTCGAAGACATCACCGAGCGCAAGCGGCTACAGGGCCAATTGGATCTGGAGCGCGACCACCTGCGCCTTCTTCTGAAGGTAAACAATGCAGTGGTCTCCAACATCGAATTGAGGCCTCTGTTTGCGGCCATCACCGCGAGCCTGCGCAGGGTGATCCAGCACGAATACACGAGCCTGGCGCTCTACGATGCCGACAGCAACCAATTGCGGCTGCACGCCTTGGATTTCGCCGAGGGCAAGGGCTTGATCCAGGAGGGCATGCAAGCCCCGATCGACGATTCCCCCGCCGGCGTGGCCTTTACGGCACGCAAACCGGTCTTGGTGAATGCCGGGGATCTGAAACAGTTTCATTCCGCGTTCGTCAAGCAGTTGATTGCCGAGGGTGTTCGTTCCGTTTGTTGCCTTCCGATCATCACCCCGAGCCGCATCCTCGGCACCTTGAACCTGGCCAGTGTGCGCGACGGCAACTTCACGGAGGCAGATGCGGAGCTGCTGAGTCAGGTGGCCAACCAGATCGCCATTGCCCTTGAGAATGCCTTGGCCTTTCGCGAAATCGAAGAACTCAAGGACAAGCTCGCCAAAGAGAAGCTCTATCTCGAAGAAGAAATCCGCACCGAACACAACTTCGGTGATATCATCGGTACAAGTTCCGCTCTAAAATCCGTGCTCAAGCAGGTCGAGATCGTGGCGACGACCGATGCGACCGTCCTCATCTTCGGGGAGACCGGCACCGGCAAAGAGTTCATCGCGAGGAGCATTCACGACTTAAGCGCGCGCTCCGTCCAGCCGTTCGTGAAAGTCAACTGTGCGGCCATACCTCGGGAGCTCATCGAGAGTGAGCTCTTCGGCCACGAGAAAGGCGCCTTCACGGGCGCAATCGCGCGCCGGACCGGGCGGTTTGAGCTCGCGCACCGAGGAACGCTATTCCTCGATGAGATCGGCGAGCTCCCGTTGGAATTGCAGCCCAAGCTGTTGCGGGTCTTGCAGGAGCAGGAATTCGAACGGCTCGGTAGTGCTCAAACCGTCAAGACGGATGTGCGGCTGGTGGCGGCGACCAACCGCAATCTGGTCCAGATGGTCCAGGAGCAGAAGTTTCGTGATGACCTCTATTACCGCCTGAACGTTTTTCCCATCACCGTCCCGCCATTACGGGATCGCGCTGGGGATATCCCGCTTCTCGTGCGACACCTGGTCAACAAATTCTCTCGGCGGATGAACAGGGCAATTGAAAGCATTCCGGGGCAGGCGATGGAAGCGCTGACTGAGCATCACTGGCCGGGCAATGTGCGGGAGCTGCAGAACGTGATCGAGCGCGCCGTGATCCTGTCAACCGACGGGATGCTTCGCGTGCCGCTGCCGGAATTGACATCTACGCCTAGAGCATCCTCCGCCGCGCCCTCGGGGTTGAGAACGCTCGAAGACGTCGAGCGCGATCACATCCTACAAGCATTGCGGGAAACAGACTGGGTGATCGGCGGGCCCGAGGGGGCGGCCGAACGACTGGGCCTCAAGAGAAGCACCTTGCGCTCCCGCATGGAAAAGCTCGGCATCTCCCGCACCCAAGGGTGACGAAGTATCGCCTCACTGGCGAAATAGCGCCGCCACTGTCCCTCCACTCTCTCTATGGATTTTCTTTCACGTCCTTCGCACTCAAGCTAAGTGCTTGATCACACGCGGCTTAGCCAGATCCGTCCAGATCGGTCCGAGCTGGTACGCGAGTTGAGAAGCTGAAAGGTAAGCTGGATAGGTCACGTGGAACCGCCAGCGCAGATCCCCAGCGAAGGTATCGATCGATACCTTCGTCCAATGGATTCGTCTCCACGCTTCTGACCTAATGCAACTGTTAGCTTTCTAATGTTTGAACAAAGGAGAAACACAATGAACATTCTGATGGTAATGACGTCTCATGACACGCTTGGGAATACAGGGAGGAAGACGGGGTTCGGGCTGGAAGAATTCTGCGCCCCTTATTACACGTTCCTCGATGCGGGTGCTAGCGTTACGGTCGCTTCCCCCAAAGGCGGTGAACCGCCGCTCGATCCCAAGAGCGACACACCCGCGGGGCAGACCGACCTGACACGCCGATTCAAGAACGATCCCAAAACGCAGGCCGTACTGTCCAGCACGATGAGATTGTCCGACGTGAAGGCGCAGGACTACGATGCGATCTTTTATCCAGGCGGTCACGGGCCGATGTGGGACCTGGCTGAAGATCCGATCTCGAATGCTTTGATCGAAACTTTTTACAACGCAGGCAAACCTGTCGTCGCGATCTGTCATGCTCCAGCCGCATTGCGTCACGCAAAGTTCAACGGCGAACCGATTGTAAAGGGGAAACGCGTCACAGGCTTTACAAACACTGAAGAAGAGGCCGTTCACCTGACCAAGGTAGTTCCGTTTCTGCTCGAGGACGAACTCAAGCGTCTAGGTGGCCACTTCGAGAAGGTCGCCGATTGGCAAAGTTTCGCAATCGTCGACGGCCACTTGATCACCGGGCAGAACCCGGCGTCTTCAACAGCGGCGGCCCAGGAACTAATCAAACTGCTGGCGTCGGTTCCCGTAGGCGGATAACGAATCAGCGCCACGCGAAAGGAAATCCCGGGTACTGAGCCTTCGCCATCTCGAGGAGAACTTGGCTGCGGCGTTACTGAACCTCGACCCGGCAAAGTTGGACGAGGCTCGGACGAATCTTGCCCTGCGGGCCGAGTCGATAACCAGGGCGCTATTTCAAGAGGAGCTACACATGACCGACACAACGATGACTAAACAGATTGTGCTGACGCGACGATCGCCCGCCTATTGGCGCGTGACGTTTAATCACCCGCCCCTCAACATCTTTGGCCCGGAAACTATTCCGCAGCTCAACGAGATCATCACAGCGCTGGAAACTGACGAGCAAGTTAAGGTTGTCGTCATTGACAGCGCCGTCAATGGATTTTTCCTGACGCACTACAACTTTCTGGCGAAGCTTGAGGATTCGACGCGACTTCCCACGGGTCCGACGGGCTTGCAACAGCTTCCCGACATGCTTGTGCGGCTGAGCCGTTCTCCCGTCGTTTCGATCGTCTCCATTCGCGGGCGTGCGACCGGCGTCGGCAGCGAGCTTTCGCTTGCCAGCGATATGCGTTTCGCCAGCCGTGAGAAGGCGATCTTGTCGCAGTGGGAGGTGGGCGCAGGACTGGTGCCCGGCGGTGGCCCCATGGCCCGGCTGCCGCGCTTGATCGGACGGGGACGTGCCCTGGAAGTCCTGCTCGGAGCGGACGATATCGGAGGCGACTTAGCGGAGCTATATGGCTACGTCAATCGCTCGTTGCCTGACGCTGAACTCGACGCGTTCGTTGACGCGCTTGCTACGAGAATTTCGTCTTTCGACAAACAAGCAATCGCAGAGACGAAACGTCTGGTCAACCTGAATAGTTTGCCTACCGACGCAGAGATCGCGCCCGAGTGGGACGCGTTTATCGCTTCGCTGGGGCGCCCCCCGCGGCCCAAGCGCGAATTCGAACGCTATTTGAGCGTGGCTTTCACAAACCTGGAGATGTAGAAACCCGGCTTGGATACCACGTCGGACTGCTCGGCTTCGCTGATTAGAACCGCTCGGCGTTCAGATCGCTGCGTTAATTTTAGTTACATGAATCAGTTCTCATGTAAGGCGACAAGAGAAATTCACGTTACGCGGCCAGACTCGCGGATCACAAATTGACCCGCCGGCCTTCCGCAAATGCAATACACAGGAGTCGTATATGGCAAGCAAACAGAAGACAGTGATCGTTACGGGAGCCTCGCAAGGCATCGGCGCGGGCGTCGTCCGAGCGTTTCTGGCGCGCGGATACAACGTCGTAGGAACCTCGCGGAGCGCGACGAAATCGAAGGAGCTTTCAGCGTCCGACCACCTCGCCTTGATCGACGGTGACATAGGTCAACTTGAGACAGCCCAGAAGGTCGCGGAACTCGCGATCAAGAAGTTCGGCTCGATCGATGCTGTGGTCGCGAATGCTGGTATTTACTCAGTGAAGCCCTTCACCGACTACACGGCAGAAGACTTTCGCGCTCTCGTCTCGACCAACCTCGAAGGCTTCATTTACATCACGCAGCTTGCGGTCGAACAGATGCAGGCACAGAAGTCGGGCGGCAGCATCGTGAGCATCACCACCTCGATGGTCGAGAATCCGATTGACGGCGTTCCCGTTTCCCTTCCTATGATCACTAAAGGTGGCCTGGAAGCAGCATTGAGAAGCTTGGCTTCTGAGTACGCGAAAGAGCACATTCGATTCAACGCCGTAGCTCCGGGGATCGTCGACACCCCGCTTCACGCCGACGATCCGAAGGACTTTCTAAAAACGCTTTCGCCGATGGGCTCAATCTCCACCGTTGAGGACATTGCCAGCGCTGTCGTTTATCTGACGGAAGCTCGCCAGATCACAGGGGAGGTGCTGCACGTGGACGGCGGTGCGCACAGCGGTAAATGGTAGGGGCGGGCGACTCGCGGTCAGTCGGCGCTGAAAAGCGATTGAAGGAGCTTGGAATTGACTTGCCGACACCGCCTACGCCCTTCGGCGCTTACGTGGAAACGGTGCAATCCGGACGACTGCTTTTTCTCAGCGGGATGTTGCCCGTGGTGAATCACAAGCCCAAATACGTAGGTCGACTTGGAAAAGAACTCGACGCAGAGTCTGGGCGCGATGCGGTTTATGCGGCAAGTATGAGTGCACTCTCTGCAGCGCGAGCTCATCTGGGCACGCTCGATAAAGTCACGAGGGTCGTCCGATTGGGAATCTACCTGGCAACGTCTGGAGATGTTTTCGATCAGCCGAAGGTCGCCGATGCCGCTTCCGAGCTCTTCGAAAGCATCTTTGGGAAAGAGAAGACCTCAGTCCGCATGGTGCTCGGTGTCGCAAGCTTACCGCTAGGCATGCCAGTCAAACTTGAGGTGATCCTGGAGTGGCAGAGTAACGAGACGGCAGAGGAACCCCTCTGCCGCCTTCATTACACAAGAGGTTAATCATGGCAACGCAATTCGAGTCTACATCCTGGACCAGGACAAGTCTCACAACCCGGCTTGGTATCGAGTACCCGATCATTCAAGGGCCGTTGGGAGGTTTGTCATCGCAACAGGACTTGGTGAGGATGCATGGACAGTTCCCGGTTTTGGGGTTGACATTTGCGGATCAGGAGGTCACGATGAAAATCGCACTGTTCGGGGCGGGCGGCATGATCGGCCGCCGTATCGCTGAAGAAGCGCTTGCGCGCGGGCACCGGGTCACAGCAATAGCGCGCGACCCCGCCAAGCTCGATCTGCGGCACGAAAGGCTCGCCGCGGCACGGGAGACGTGCTCGCTCCTGCGAGCATTGCGGGCGTGGGGTCGCGGGCCACGATGCGGTGATCAGCGCCATCGGGCCAAGCCAGGAGGGTGGCGATCCGCAAATGGTCGTCGCCGCGGCCAGGGCGCTCATCGAAGGCCTGCGCCGCAGCGGCGTGCGCTGGTGCTGCAGGGCGGCGGCACTTTGGGGTGTGGAGGATCTTCTCGACGTGCTGGAGCAAAGAAGACGTCGGCTGTCGGAACGGATCGCTCGGTTCGGCATGTCTTCTCCTGTCCCGAAAACTGTGAAGAGGAAACTTCATGTGCGCGCTGAACGATAAGGTTATCATTGTCACTGGCGGAAGCTCTGGCATTGGCCGGGCCGCGGCACTGAGCTTTGCGAAGCAAGGCGCAAAGGTAATCATCACCGCGCGCCGCGCGGTGCCCCTCGAAGAGACGGCCGCCGATCACCCCAATATTGCTGGCCTGGTCGCGGATGCGGCCGCGCCTGACGATGCTGTGCGTACCATTGCGAAGGCGGTCGACACATGGGGCCACCTGGATGTGCTGGTGAACAATGCCGGCGCGGGTGCCATCCTCCCGCTGGCCGACGCCACGGCCGATCGGATCATGAAGATCTTTGCCGTGAACGTGCTTGGCCCGAGCCTGCTCGCCGCGGCGGCGCTTCCCTATTTAGCGGTGGCGAAGGGAACGATCATCAATGTATCGAGCGCGTTCGGTCACAAGCCGGTGGCCGGACTCTCCCATTACGCCGCTAGCAAGGCGGCATTGGAGCACCTGACTCGCTGCTGGGCGCTGGAACTCGCTCCTCATGGCGTGCGTGTTAACGCCATCGCAGCGGGGCCGACTGAATCGGGCGCGTTGACAGGAATGATGGGGCTCTCACCGGAACAGGCTGCGGCCATCAAGGAGCAGGAGCGCGAGCGAATACCGCTCAAGCGGCGCGGTAATCCGGGTGATGTGGCCCGATGGATCGTGTCGCTCGCCGATCCGGCTTCCGAATGGATGACGGGACAGGTGATCGCCGTCGATGGCGGCCTGGGGCTCGCATAACCGCATTGCGCCTCGCTTGCTCGGCCCCCCCACTGCTACGATGCGAACTCCCTTTCTGATCGCCAAGATCCTCGCGCATCTCGGCTTGCCCATCCGTGCACCGCCCCGATTACCGGCTCAGGTCTTCGACCTGTTCCAAATGGCCTAATCCCCAACCGATAACGCCTCCCATCCGGTTCAGCTCCCCGAGCCGACAATCCCCCTTGGCATCCACTCTCACCAGACCTCAACACGTGGCGCCTCGGGCCAAGGAATCGACCGAATATATCTCCATTCTTCACCACCGACTCGCGTGATTGACATGCCACAGCTTCAGCAGTACTTTCCCTTTCGAGAAAAAAGGGCGTTTAAAATCTTTAAAATCCTTATTCCCTATTCCCCGAGTTCCGCGGTAATACCAAGGAATATTGTCCAAGGCCTGCATAGCTTAATGCAACATATGTTTAGACACACTGGCCCCCCAACTTGCGGGCGACAAATTGAGAGGTATGCCATGAAATCGTTGTAATTGGTGGCACCGGGCTCATCGGAACAAAGCTCGTGAACCAAACTTCGTCAGAGCGGCCATGAGGTAGTGGCGGCGTCGCCCGCCTCGGGCGTCAACACCATCACTGGTGAGGGGCTGGCTGAAGCGCTTGCAGGTGCGCAGGTTGTCGTCGACGTGGCGAACTCGCCGTCGTTCGAGGACAAGGCAGTTTTGGAATTCTTCGAGACTCGGGTCGTAACCTTCTTGCCGCGGAAGCGGCCGCTGGCGTGGGACATCACGTTGCGCTGTCGGTTGTCGGCAGCTTCTACGAAATGCCTGGCGATCATCATGCCGTCAGCGCAAACGCGAGTGAGACCGAATCCGCGCGCCTGCTGGCTCCGTGTTCGTCGTCAATACCGACGAGAAGAACCTGACGACGCCTGACAAGAAATGAAATCAGTAACTCGCCGCTGATGTTTGGTCGGTCGTGATCTGTTGCTCACATGCTGTTCCAACGGGAGTGGAGCGGGGCGACACTGGAGGGTGAAAGATGGATGCAGCCTACTTCTCGGCCGTGGCGGCACTGGCCGGCTCCGCGATCGGCGCACTCGCATCAGTTGCGACAACTTGGGTGACGCAGTTTTCGCAGGCGCGGGCGATGCAGCGCATGCAGGATCGCGCCCGTCGCGAAGCGCTCTACAGTGAATTCATACGTGAGGCATCCAAGCTTTTTGCCGATGCGTTTGAACATGAGCTCGATGATCCGGCCAAGCTCGTTCAGCTCTACGTGATCGTTAACACGATCCGCCTCTTCGGCCAGCCGCGGATCCTCGAGGAAGCGGAGCGGGTCATGAACCAGATCGGCGCTGCCTACTTTGCGCCGAACAAGGAGCTCCGGTTGTTCGCCGATATAACTAAGGAACCTCTGCAAAAGTCCACGATCTGATCGGTAGGTTGACCGCACAGAGCCGAGGACGACAATGAGCAAACAGATGACACTGGGCACGGGTTTCGAGAAGTACAGCAAGACGACGCGT
>JALZJW010000122.1 GCA_030859565.1 Pseudomonadota bacterium | reverse complement strand
GTCGTGGTCGGTGCCCGCGCCTCCCTTTCGGGTGAAGCGCGCGCCCAGCGCGGCGATCTCGAGGGATACACGCCGAACGCCATCTCGCTCACGGAACCACCGAGCGCACCGATCGCCGTGACTATTGACCGCATCGTGCCTTAAAAAGCATCTCCTGACTTCTGTGACAACCGGGCGCGGACAGCCGCCCGTGATCGGCGGGAAAAACGCCACTTCGTCTCCGTCATGGACCGGCGCCGCGAGAGTCGCATAGTCCTGGTTAACGGCGATTAGAATACTCGCGGGTAGTGGCAAACCGTGGCTCACGCGCATCCAGACATCTTGGACCGTCATGCCCGGCGCGGCCTGCACGCGATCTTCGCTGCGCCCGAGGCGTTCCCTCAGGCTCGCGAAGAATTTGACTGTGATCGGCACCTTTGTTCTCCTTCTTGCCACAGGCATCACGTTGCTCGAATCCCATGATATCCAACCACAGGCTCGTGATGACGGCTTCCTCAACGGCCGCCGTAACAGTATAGTACGGACAACCCTTGACTAAGCACCATGTCGAAACTCTCGCATTTTAATCGCCACGGGGAAGCCCGGATGGTGGACATCGCGGCTAAAACAGTGACCCACCGGATCGCCATCGCCGAAGGGACCCTCGCGATGAATCGGGAAACGCTGACGATGGTTCAGCAAGGTCTCCACAAGAAAGGGGACGTCCTCGGCATCGCAAGAATCGCCGGGATCATGGCGGCTAAAAAAACCGCGGATCTGATCCCGCTGTGCCACCCGCTTCCTCTGACACACATCGAAATCAGTTTTTTCCTCGATGCCAAGGCAGGCGCGGCGAGGTGCGAGGCGAAGGTAGAAACGAGCGCCCGGACCGGCGTTGAGATGGAGGCGTTGACTGCTGTTCAGGTGGCGTTGCTGACCGTCTATGACATGTGCAAATCCGTGGACCGCGGCATGACCATCTCGGGCGTACGCTTACTTGAAAAATTGGGCGGCAAGTCGGGACACTGGCGCCGCTAACTTGCCAACGTAGTTATTCTTTTTCTGCGCCCGTCTGAACCTTTTGCAAGCGCGTTTCCATGGGGACGGGATCGGTTTTCAAACGGCTCGTTTGGGTGTCCACTATGGCTTTTCGTAGCATGCTCAATTCTCGCTTGACCATGCTCCCAAGGGTTTGCAGCGACGTTTCCAGCACCGCGATCCGGCCCTCTTCACTCGCGTTGCCTAGGTCCGATCGAAGAGGTAACATCCCAGCATCTGCCGTAACTTCACGCGCGGATTGATCATCCGCTGTCATGAGGAGATCTTCTTGGCTGAGATCATCGGTCACCGCCTTTAGTACTTCGGCATTAATGAGATGCTTTTCTTCCAGGCAACCGAACAAGAGGATCCGATCGCAGAGCATATTGATCTTGCGCGGCACGCCTTGGGTGATGCGGTGTATCAGCGGAAACGCGTCTTGCACGAAAACCGGGTCTTGATTCCACCCGACCAAACGCAGTCTGTGCTCGATGTAGGCCTGCGTCTCCTCGGTATCCAAGGGTTTTAGATGATACGCGGCGATCACCCGTTGCCGGAGCTGCACGAAACTGGGAGACCGTAGCAACAACCTAAATTCCTTTTGACCGAGGAGAAAGGTCTGCACCAAGGGCCGGCCGTTATGTTGGAAGTTGGACAGCATGCGCAGCTCTTCAACCGAGCGCGGCGGCAGATTCTGTGCCTCATCGACCAAAAGCAATACCCGTTTCCCCTGCTGTGCGCAATCCCGGAAGAACTCTTCCAAGCTTTTCAATAGCACCGCCTTGGACTCGGACTTGTAAGCCAGGCCGAATTCGGCGGCGGCGACGCGTAATAGATCCTCGGCTTCGACCTGCGTGGAAACGATCCTCCCGATGACAATTTGGTAGCCCTGGAGCATCGCTTCCAGTGCCCCCACCAATGTGGTCTTACCGGTACCGACATCGCCGGTAATGACAATGAAGCCATCGCCCTGTTTAACCCCGTATAAGAGGTAGGACAGCGCACGTTTATGACTGTGGCTGCTAAAAAACATCTTGGGATTAGGACTTAACCCAAACGGTTTGCCCGTGAGCTTGTAAAATGATTTGTACATATCGGTTTCTAAAGATTGAGTTTCGATCCCTCTAAACCATGGGAACCACATGTTCCAGAAGGCGCTGCACTTGCATTATCCCGACTTTGAGGTTTGCCTCAATGACTTTCATCGACAGCGGCTCCCGGCCTCGGCCCGCGGCCCGGTTCGCGACGACAGCACAGGTTGCATAGCAAAGCTCAAGCTCGCGCGCCAACGCGGCTTCGGGCATCCCGGTCATGCCGACCATGTCACAGCCGTCGCGCTCTATGCGGTCGATCTCGGCGGCGGTCTCTAGCCGCGGCCCTTGCGTGGCCCCATAGGTTCCGCTGGCCCGTGCCTCTATCCCGGCCTGCCCCGCAGCGCGAATCAATGCTTGGCGCAACTTCTCACAGTAGGGATGGGTAAAATCGATATGTGTTACCTGGTCAATGCCGTCTTCAAAAAAAGTGTTTGCGCGCGACCAGGTGTAATCGATGATTTGGTCGGGAAACGCGATTCGGCTTGGGATCAATTCGGAAGTTATACCACCGACCGCCGCAATGCTGATGAGCTTTTCTATACCGATGTCTTTCAAGGCCCAAAGATTGGCGCGGTAGTTGACGCGGTGCGGCGGGATCGCGTGAGAAACGCCGTGGCGCACCATAAACACGATCTCCTTACCGCATAACAGGCCGTGAACGAGCGGGCTCGAGGGCTCGCCGTACGGGGTTTGCTTTACCTCCCGGCGTAGGATTTCCAACCCGTTCAGGCTACGCAGGCCGGAACCGCCGATGATTGCCAGGCGGCTCATGCGCTCACCGCGAAGATGCCGGGCGCGTTGCGCAGGTAGTTTTTATAGTCCATGCCGTAGCCGAAGAGATAACGCTCATCCGTCTCCAATCCGACAAAGTTCGGGCTCGGCATGCCGGCGCAACGCTGCAAACGCTTGGCGATTAGAACCGCCGTTAAGGCTTCCGCCGCGCCGTCCCGTTTGCAAGCTTTGAGGATCGCGGACAACGTGAATCCCTCATCCAAGACATCATCGACCACCACCACGACGCGGCCGCTAAGCAGGCAATGGGGGCGCCGCAGCCACTCGATTTCACCGCCCGAGGTTTGCCCCTGGTAGCGAGATACGTGCAGGTAATCCAACTCCAAGGAAAAGCGCAATCGAGGTAACAACAGCCCCGTCGGCACGACGCCTCCGGTCATCACACATAGCAGCAACGGGTCTTTTTCCGCAAGCGCCGCGTTCATTTCCGCGGCCATTCGATCGACGGCGGCATCCACGTCCTCGGGTGAGAAAAGCCGCTCGGCGTGCGCGACGACTTTGCGTATTTCGTCCCGGCTCGTGCTCATAACTTGATGCCCGGCGTCGCTTTAGTCCTTTCGTTCAAGACCACACCGTCCGGCCCAGTCGCGGGCGAATTGATAACCGGCGCGCCCGCTCCTCGAACCGCGCAGCAGGGCCCACCGCAAGGCCTCCGGCCGAACCAGCTCGTGATCCGTGACCTCGGCTCCGAAGCGCGCCAGCCAATAGAACACGATTTTAAGGTATTCCTCTTGCTGAAAAGGATGGAACGCCAACCATAATCCGAATCGTTCCGAGAGCGCTATTTTTTCCTCTACCCCTTCCGTCTGATGGATCTCGCCCGCGACGTTACGGGCACTCAGATTCTCATCCAAGTATTCCGGCATTAAGTGCCGGCGATTGGAGGTGGCATAAATTAACGCATTGTCCGGAACACTACTCATCGATCCATCAATAGCTATTTTAAGGATTTTATAGGCCGAGTCGTTGGCTTCGAAGGAGAGGTCGTCGCAATATAAGATAAACCTCTCCGGACGATTGAAGATCCGGTCATAGATCCGCGGTAAATCGCCGAGGTCCTGCTTGCCAATCTCGATTAATCGCAGCCCCTTGGACTCGAAAGCATTAAACACCGCTTTAATCAGCGACGACTTGCCGGTGCCGCGCGGACCCCAAAGCAAGGTGTGATTCGCCGGGAGGCGATCCATAAATTGCCGTGTGTTGCGTTCGATCTCGGTCTTCTGCCGATCGATGCATTGCAGATCATCAAGCCGCACCGAGGAGGCATAACGAACGGCGCTCACAATGCCCCAAGCGCCGAGCTTCCGCCAATGAAACGCCGTGGCGTGATCCCACGCCGTCTCCTCGGGATCGGCCGGGATGAGCTTTTCGAGCCGCGCGAGGATGCGTTCAGCGCGCCCAAGGACGTTCTCGAAGTCTGGCTGTGGCGAGGATGAGTGCATCGAATGAATGACCCGCTCCGCACGCGGTAGTTTGGATGTATCGGCAGGTTGTTTTTTTTACGCGGGACGTATCCTAACAGACCGCCCGGAGCGCGGAAACCACATCCAGGCGGCCGCGGTCCGATGCAAACGATACGTTGTCGATGAATCTTTCCATCGCGCCGGCGGCGGCATTCTCACCCGGATTCGAAACCAGGCAAACCTTGATTTTGGGCCAGCTCGCGTCACCGGACGCTGAACACGCACGCAAATATTCACGCAGACTATCGAACAGCGCCTTGCCTTGGCGCTGCTCGTCTACATAATGGTGGCAGTACAACTCACCCCAACTCGTAGTGAATACGAGATCGACGGATTCCGGGCCGTGGATTTTGAGCCGCTCTAAATCGCCCGGTATTTCATGTGCCAACGCCCGCCCCGGTTCAAGAAAAAAAACAGCGCGCGTCACGCGCGGGTTTGCGCGCGCGTCGCCTTCCTCTTCGCCATGACAATCAGTGATCGAAAAATACTTGCCGAGGATTTGTCGAATGGCGTCTACGCGCTGCAACGCGGATTGCGGGTCCGGCGCGACCACGGAGATCTCGGTCTCCCCATCGATAATGCCGTTAAAGTGGCTCCAGGCGAGTATCTCCACTAACCCGAAAGTTGTTTTGATGGGTGTAGCGTCACCGCTCGCGGCCGGCGCACCTCGGAGCAGCGCCCATTCGGGCGTATTCCCGCCCGGACGCGCATGCAAGCAGATGTGCCGTGCGCGCAGGTCGGCGCCGGTACCGCGATTGAAGATATCGAGCTTGTTCGCCGTCCGATCATAGGCCCCATGAAAGCGTTTGCTCAACACCGCTAGGTCACGCCGCGCGATACCAGCGCCTCCGGCATAAGGCCGCGCGAATTCCGCTAAGACGGTAAAGCTCGTTGCAAGCGCCTTGAACAACTCGCGCCGCTCGCCGTATATCGTGTCGAGGGACATGTTATCCCGGTCGCAAAGCCGGCTCACCTGGTCTGCGTCCCACCCCCATGCGCTGAAGAGGGTCTCGAGACAGCGGCGGCGCCAGCCGCCGCCATTCCGTGGGCTCCATGCATCCCCTACTTTCAAGCACAGACAACGGCGCGCAACCTCCAACCGCTGCCAGTCCTGCCGCTCAATCAAATACGCCTCCACGCGCCGGTACATAAAAAGATAAGGGTCCAAGGTGTCCAGATCGACCATCCCGGCGCAAACGGCCCGTTTGTATCGCAGGCTCAGCAAATCATAGGATGGATAACTGCCCACGTAAGCCTCGAGCAGCAATAGCTTGAGGATGGACTTGTGAGGCGAGGTTAGGCTCTTGTACAACTGCCATAGCGTCGCGCCCGAAAATTCCGCGGCGGGAATTTGCGCAACGCTTCCGAAATCCACGTATTGGCCGCGGCGTTCCGGCGATTGCAGGTATATTCTTTCGATGCAGCGCGCATAATCGCCTTGCTCATCGAGCGGCGTCAGCCACCAAACGGGCGGTAATCCGGCCGCGATGACGGCCGAGCGGTAAAATTCATCCAGTAGCAAAAAGCGTTGCGTGCTGCCGCTGCTGTCCGTGGAAAGCTGCGGACGCTCACCGCCGCGGAACCGCTCGGGGGAAAAAACAAAGAAGTGAGCGTCGAGACCGAGTTTTTTGGCCCACCGCGAGACGGACCCGGCTTTCCGGCGCAGTTGCTCCACGCGCGGCTCATCGAGATCGGGAGCATGGCAGATCCAGATATCAAAATCACTGTGCATGGAATGGGCAATCGTACCCGTGCTTCCCAATAGGTAGATTCCGACAATGTCGAGGGATCCCATGAACACCGGGCGGATGTGATCCGCGCCGGTCATTTGCTCCGCGACGTCGAGATCGATCCAGGTGGGAGAATATTCCCGGATACCCGCGGGCGTCTGCGTGCTCACAAACCCGGGCAATGCCGAATCATTGAGGTGAAACAACACCGGGAGGGTGTCCACGAAGCGGCTCTGCTCTGGCGACAACAGCTCCCGAATACGCAGTAAGCGGGCGCGGTTAATTGCAAGGAAGCGCCCCTCGACCGATAAATCCACGGCGGGCTGGGGTGGATGGGACCTGCTGGGCATGGCAATACATAGCGGCACGCTCCCCGAAACGTTCATCGCTCGCCCGGCTAAGCGTGGCGGCGTACCCGAGCCCGCCGCCGCGGGTCACCACCCGTGATGGATCCCGAAGTGGAAGCGATGCCAGTACGGATAATAGGGATAGTAAGGGTAATAGAATGGATCGTATCGATAAGGCCGGTTACGCCAATACTCCCTGTAGTCCGGCCACAGGTACAGCTTTTGTGCGCGGACCATCGGGTAGGTGTACGGACGTTCGCCGATAGCGCGGTTCACGGGAGGCTCCAACACGCCGTAGACCGTAAGCTGGCGCCCGGCGCGGTATACCGCCGGATCGAGAAAACTCCCCGCGCTTGCCAGGAATCGCCCATACGATAGGTCTGTCCGCCGCGGACGGCCCTCCTCATCCAATTCCTGATTCAGGATCTCGATCCAGGTATCATTGGATTTATTCTCGACGGCGACAATCGTTCCGCCCCATCGAATAGGCTTGCCCGCGTAGGGCTTGGGATTGGCCTGCACCTCGACGGCGCTCAAGGGCGGGAACGCCGGCTCGCGGATCTCGAGCGGAACACTGCTCTGACACGCGCTCAGCAGCGGCGTAAGTAGAGCATAAAGAGGTATCGTTCGCATGGGCAGCACCTACAAGTAAAGGAGGCTAACCGATTTTTCGACTGCCTTGGTAGAATTTAGTTCGACACGGCGAACATGCTTCCGAACAATATCGAACACCGGGACCGTCAATGAAAAAATGGCAGTGCATTGTTTGTGGTTTTATCTACGATGAGGCCAATGGTCTGCCCGAGGGCGGCATCGCGCCCGGCACGCGCTGGAAGGACATACCCGATACCTGGGTTTGCCCGGATTGCGGCGCCGCCAAATCGGATTTTGAAATGGTAGAAGCCGCCTGAGGGTATGCCACCGCTCGTGATCATGGGAACCGGTCTCGGCGGCTATTCGCTCGCCCGTGAGGTCCGCAAGCTGGATCCGGATCGAGCACTCGTCCTCATCAGCGCCGATGACGGCCGGTATTATTCCAAACCATGTTATCGAACGCCTACACCAGCGGTAAAACCCCCGAAGCTATCGCCAACGCCGGCGCGGCGGCGATGGCCAAGCAATTGAACGCGGAAGTGCGCCCATGGACGACTGTAACAGCGGTCGATCCGGCTGCCCACACTGTCAGCACCGGCGGTCAAGCTCTTGAATACCAAAAGCTCGTTTTCGCCCTAGGCGCCGATCCGATTCGGCTCGCCGTCCCGGGAACCGCCCAAGGCCGAATCATGTCCGTCAACGATCTCATCGATTACACCAAGTTTCGTACTGCCGTTCAAGGCGTGCGGCGGGTTGCGATCATGGGCGCGGGACTGATCGGGTGTGAATTTGCCAATGATCTGCACCGTGGCGGAATCACGGTCGAGGTGATCGATCCCGCGCCCTATCCATTAAGCCGGTTTCTACCCGAAGCCGCGGGCCGGACGCTACAAAAAGCGCTTACGGATGCCTTGGGCGTTGCTTGGCATCTGGGTCAGGTCGTCAGCTCGGTTGATTACGCCGCGGGAAATCTCGCGGTGACGCTATCCGATCATCGGGTCCTCAGTGTCGATGCGGTTTTGTCATCGGTCGGCTTGCGGCCGCGTACTGGCCTGGCCGAACGCGCTGGGATCGCGGTCAAGCGAGGCATCGTCATCGATCGCTACCTGGCCACCAACGCCCCGGACGTTTACGCCCTCGGTGATTGCGCCGAAGTCGAGGGACTAGTCCTACCCTTCGTGATGCCCATCATGCATGCCGCGCGCGCATTGGCCAAGACGCTCTGCGGTGAACCCGCACGGCTCACCTATCCGGCAATGCCAATTGTCGTTAAAACCACGGCCTATCCGGTGGTGGTCGCGCCCCCGGCCGCGGAAGTAGACGGCGCCTGGCAGGTTGACGATCTGGGAAGCGGTCTGCGCGCCCTATTTCATGGACCGGATAAATCCTTGGCCGGCTTTGCCCTCACCGGAACCGCCGTCTCCGAGAAAAATAGCTTGGCCAAGGAACTGCCGCCTTTGCTTGACGAAATCCCCTAATCTTCTACTTCTCGATTTCCTCGCGCCGCGCGCAGATTATGCGGGAGCGGGATGGGTACCGATGAGGCGTTTGAGGCTGGTTTGGCGGATGGCGGACAGGGCGGCGGTGACAAACGGTCGGTAACGCGCTATGAATTGTGTCATGGCGTCCTCCTCGAAGCGCGGGTTGGTTGGCACCACCTACGTACACCGGGAAGCGACGCCGTTTCAACTTGGGTTGCGGGCGTAAGCCCGCGCTAGGAGCTTATGAATAAATCTACTGCGCAGCCCGCCCGCTTCGTTGCGCGGTGCTCGGAATCCTCATGTATTTCCACATACACTGCGGTTGCTCGCCTCGTCCTTGAGGTTCGCCCCTTCGGGGCAGATGCGCCGTTTCGCTCCCGGCGAAACGGTCCTGTGCGCCGTGCGCCTCGCGGGCGGGCTTGCTCGCTACGATTTCTTCACAAGCTCTGAGGCCGCGACGATGGCCGAAGTTATCGATCCCGCCGCCGCGCCCTCGGTCCCCCCGCCCCGCCGTTCAATCCGCAGCTATGTGCGCCGTGAAGGGCGCATCACCGAGGCGCAACAGCAGGCTCTGGCCGTGTGGTCCGAGCGCTTCTGCATCGGGCCTGGCGCGGAACCGCTCGATTTTAGCGCCATCTTCGGCCGCGACGCCGAACGCTATCTGGAAATCGGCTGCGGCGCGGGCGAAGTCTTGATCGCATTGGCGAGCGAGCATCCGGAGAATGACTACCTCGGCGTCGAGGTTTACCGCCCGGGGCTCGGGCGGCTGTTGCGCGGGCTTGCTGAACGCAAGCTGGCGAACGTACGCATTCTGTGCGGGGATGCGGCCAGCGTCATTGAATATCAGGTAAGCGATCAAAGCCTCGCCGGTGTGTATGTATTCTTTCCCGATCCCTGGCCGAAGAAGCGCCATCATAAACGCCGTCTGATGGATCCGGAATTCGTGGCCATGCTGCGCCGGAAGCTCTGCTCGCACGCGCGCGTTTTCCTGGCGACCGACTGGGAAGATTATGCGCGGCATATCGTCCAGGTCATGGACGAAGACGGCGGATTCGTGAACCTCGCCGGCCGGGCCGTCTACGCGCCACGTCCGCGCTGGCGGCCGCTCACGCGGTACGAGCAGCGCGCGCACGCGCGCGGCCATCGCATCCGGGAACTCCTATACGCGCTTGCCTGAGCCGCCGCTTGCCCGGCAAGGCCCACCTCCGACTGGCGGCTCTCAAGTGATCCCTTCATCGTGCCGATGACTCGCCCGCACCGGTCCCGATGGCTTCCTGCGCCGTCGATGCGGCCGGTGATGTCAATCCTGTCAAGCATAAAATCGTAAGGAGACGCCGATGCCTCACGGAATGATGCGTTCTATAACCGCCCTCCTCCTCGTACTCTTGACCCTGGAAACTCAGGGGGTCGAGCGAGTCGTCCACTACCACAACGATGCCTTGGGCTCGCCCATCGTCGCGACCGATGAGCAAGGCCGCGTCGTGTGGCGCAAGTCGCATACGCCTTACGGGCAGCCTATCGGCCCAGCCGCCCCGAACGAGCCCGGCTACACCGGCAAGTTCGAGGAGCCCGATCTCGGGATCCAGAACTTCGGCGCCCGCTGGTACGACCCCCGGATTGGGCGCTTCCTTGCCATCGATCCCGCCGGGTTCGACCCCCAGAACCCCCAGAGCTTCAACCGCTACGCCTACGCGAATAACAACCCCTACAAATACGTTGACCCGGACGGGCGGGCGGCCGAAACCGCACTCGATGTCATCAGCCTCGGCCTAAGCGCTAATGCTTTCGGCAACGATCCCTCATTCGCTAACGGACTCGGCCTCGCCTATGACGCCTTGGCGACCGCCGTGCCGATCTTGCCCGCGGGCTTTGGTCTCATCAATAATGCAGGGAAGATACCTGACAAGCTTTACCCATTACACTGGCGCGGATCCTTCGAAGATAGCTGTGGAAGGGTTAAAGCCGGGCGGATCAGGAAACGTTTTTACGACCCCTGATGGAAATCTGAGTCCACTGCAAGCCCAAGTTGACCTTGCATTACCACCTAATCGTGGCTTACCAAGTCACTTATTGGAGATTGATGTCGGTACACTGCGGCAAATGAGGATCGACATCCCTGAAGGTTCACAGGTTGGAAGAAGCTTTAATATTCCTGGCGGTGGTACAGAGGTGGTATTCCCGCACGCTGTCCCGCCAGACGCAATTGAAATAGTGCGATAGGTACCTAATGTCCAAAGAAAGCATACTACTAGATTTCGAAAGCGACCTGGAGGACCCCGGTTCTCTGAAGTCCGGAGAGTATCTTGGGGCCCATGTTCTCGCTCACGCGCGGTCGGCTGCGGCAAAAGAGAAAGATACTCTCGTAGAAGTACTACGGGACTGGTTATTGATCACGAATGAGCCTCGAACGATGCTCGCCGTAAGAGTCGCAAAGGAGTTGCGCTTAAGAGAACTCACTCCCCATCTAGAAAATTTGAGAAACCGGATAGAGACAGGTGAGGCTTTCTTTCCCTTCTACCTCCAGTGGGTGGACGAGGCGCTGAGAGTGTTAAGGAATCCCGCCTAAAAGCCACGAACCGGACAGGACAGTCAGGGTAGCGTTGCACGCAGATGGCAGTCCACTTTCTTGTTTCGTGCGCACGGGAATTAGGGGACAGACCACGATATATTTGTTTAGGCGTCGCAGCAGGTACGCTATTGGCATCGATATATCGTGGTCTGTCCCCCTCATTCGTGTTGGGCGCCACCTCATGACTCGAACTCGTTGCGCGGTACGCCGGACCGACGAATGATGGACTGAAGCGTGCCTATGCGGAGCTCGGGATGATTTGGCACCGGCACCGTTATCGTTGTGCCCGGCAGCTTTCTCTGCATCACGATGTGGCTACCCCGCTGACGCACTTCCACGAATTCATGCCGGTTGAGAATAGCGCATACCTCTTTCCCGGAAAGAGTTCTCAATTTACCCAACGGCAACGGGCACCCGCGTTACGTACACTTCCTCGTGGAAACGTTGCTTGATCTCGTCAGGCGAAGCGGATTCAAAGAATAGCTCAAGAGCCTCTCGAAGGTTGTCGCGCGCCTCTTCAATAGTCCCACCCTGGCTCGCAATATCCAGCTCAGGGCAGAGCGAAACATAGCCATCTCCCTCACGCTCAATGATAGCTGTAAGTTGCTTTTGCATAAAATCTACTCCATCTACGAATCCAGTACGAATATAGCCCCCAACAAGATATAGAAGGCCGATCCGGCGACGACAGCTAACATTACCATGTTGGCCTCAACGGCGTTTTATGCCAACCAGGCGACCAGGGACACATCAACGGCGACCAGTGCGCCGAAGACAATCTTGAGCCAGCCAAGAGTTTCTTTGATGCGTTCTGCCTGTGGCATGGGCTCATTCTAGCCGGAAGTGCGTTTCATGCCCAACGCGATCTAAAATGTCACTGTCGCGGAGGCCTGCGTGAACTTCAGCAGCCATCTGCCCGATCCCTTGGTCGAAGACCTCGACGCCTTCGCTCAAACGCGGCAGACGAGCCGCAGCGGCGTGATCCGGGAAGCGG
>JALZJW010000121.1 GCA_030859565.1 Pseudomonadota bacterium | reverse complement strand
TCTAATTGTCCGTCGTTCATGATGGTCTTCATCCTCCCATCATGAACAGTCGCCGCCTTACTTCAGACTCATCTTGTATTAGAAATAAGCCCTCCCTTCAGACTCATCTTGCATTGGAATAGACTGCATGGGTTTTCAATGCACAATCTCGGCTATACTTCCGGGATCCGCCAAACTCTTATCGATGACCACCGTGGTACAGAATCATCTCGTCATCTCCGCGATCGGGAGCAACCGTTCGGGGCTGGTTCACCAATTTTCCAAGGCGGTTAAGGACTGTGGCTGTAACATCCTGGATAGCCGGATGACCGTTCTGGGCGGCGAGTTCGCGATGGTTTTATTGCTTGCCGGAACCTGGGACGCGGTTGCGAAAATCGAGAGCATGGTGCCTCGGCTCGCGGACAGCTTGGGGCTCACGATCAGCTCCAAGCGTACCGACGCGCGTAAAAAACTGGGCAATATGATGCCCTATGCGGTGGAGGTGGTATCGATCGATCATCCCGGCATCGTGCATGATATCGCCCAGTTTTTTTCCACCCGTGATATCAATATCGAAGAAATGTATACCGGAAGCTATTCCGCGGCGCATACCGGCACGCCGATGTTCTCCATCCACGTCACCATCAGTGTGCCGACCAATACCTCCATCGCGGCCTTACGCGGCGAATTCATGGACTTTTGCGATCAACTCAACCTTGATGCCGTAATGGAGCCGGTCAAGTGAGCGCCGCCATGCCGAGCATTCGCGTCGGAGATCCCGTGCCCGATTTCGATCTGCCCTTAACCGGCGGCCGGCGGCTCCGTCTGTCAGCTCTAAGGCATAAGAAGGTGGTGTTGTATTTTTATCCCAAGGACCATACGCCAGGGTGTACGCAAGAGAGTCAGGACTTTCGAGATCGCGCCAGGGAGTTCGAGAAGCACGCGGCGATCATCATCGGGGTCTCGCGCGATAGCCTCGGTTCCCACGAGCGCTTCAAGGAGGCGCAATGCCTGCCCTTCGACCTCCTCTCCGACGCCGATGAGACTGTGCCAGACATACGGGGTCATGAAGGAGAAGAACATGTACGGTAAGAAGGTCTTCGGCATCGAAAGGAGCACCTTCTTGATCGATGGCGAGGGCGTGTTGCGCCGCGAATGGCGCAAGGTCAAGGTTGCCGGACACGCCGCCGAGGTTCTCGAGGCGCTAAAAACTCTC
This sequence comes from Pseudomonadota bacterium, assembly GCA_030859565.1. Classification (NCBI taxonomy): domain Bacteria; kingdom Pseudomonadati; phylum Pseudomonadota; species Pseudomonadota bacterium. The sequence goes on along the minus strand of JALZJW010000121.1, from coordinate 10,988 downwards.
ACCCGCTGAACAATCGCCGCGGGCGTGATGGTCACCGATTCCAAGCCCCGCCTGTTCGTGCTCGATACCAATGTGTTGATGCACGATCCCGCCGCCATGTTCCGTTTCGATGAGCATGACGTTTACTTGCCCATGGTCGTGCTCGAAGAGCTCGACGCCGCTAAGAAGGGGGTTTCGGAGGTCGCCCGCAACGCGCGCCAGGTGAGCCGCATGCTCGATGATCTAATCGGCCCCGCCGACCGGGGCCAGATCGAGCGCGGGCTGGCGCTGCCGCAGCCGAATCACACTACCGCGCTCTCCTCGCCCCGGGGCCGCTTGTTCTTGCAAACCCACACCCTGCCGCAGGATCTACCGATGCCGGTGCCCGGCACCCAGGCGGATCACTTTATCCTCGCCGCCGCGATCGAGTTGCAAAAAATGCATGCGCAACGCACGGTGGTTCTGGTCTCGAAGGACATCAACCTTCGCATCAAGGCCCGCGTGCTCGGCGTGCATGCCGAAGAATATCACAGCGATCAGGTGATCGACGATGTCGATCTCCTCTACACGGGAGTGCTCGATTTGCCCGCGGATTTTTGGGACCAGCACGGCCAGGAGATGTCTTGTTGGCAGGAGAACGGACGCACGCGCTATACCGTACGCGGCCCGCTTGCCGGGCAGTGCTTTCCGAATCAGTTCGTGTGCCATCAAAATCATCGCAACCTCGAGGCCATCGTCCGGCGCATCGAAGGTCAAGAAGCGACGATCGAGCAAGTCATCGATTACCGGGTTGCGCGCAACGCAGTCTGGGGAATCACCGCCCGCAACCGCGAGCAGAACTTCGCCTTGAACCTGTTGCTGGATCCCGCCGTGGACTTCGTGACCCTGCTCGGTACGGCGGGTACCGGCAAGACCTTGCTCGCACTCGCTGCGGGCCTCGCGCAGACCATGGAAACCCAGGGCTACCGCGAGATCGTCATGACTCGCGTCACGGTGCCGGTGGGTGAGGACATCGGCTTTTTGCCCGGCACCGAAGAGGAAAAAATGACCCCTTGGATGGGCGCGCTCATGGACAACCTCGAAGTGCTTACCCAAACCGAAACGGGGGGCGAGTGGGGCCGGGCGGCGACTCATGATCTGATTCAGAAACGCATCAAGATCCGATCGTTAAATTTCATGCGCGGCCGCACCTTTCTCAACCGCTACGTCATCATCGACGAAGCCCAAAACCTGACCCCGAAACAAATGAAGACCTTGATCACGCGCGCGGGGCCGGGCACCAAGATGGTGTGCCTGGGCAACATCGGTCAAATCGATACACCCTATCTCAGAGAGACCACCTCCGGCCTCACCTATGTCGTGGACCGCTTCAAGAACTGGCCCCACGGCGGCCATGTGATCCTGGTCCGAGGCGAGCGCTCGCGCCTTGCGGACTTCGCCGCCGAGGCCTTATAGAACGCCTATAAACGGCCCATACAGGGCCAGTCCATGTAGGCGTTTGCCTTAACCGGTCACCTGGCCGCCACGCTTGGCGCGGTCTCGAACGCCACCTTTCCCGTGTTCACACTAGGGGTACGCCTAGAGAGGTGCAGGATTTCAACGCCCACTACCTGGTTGTCGATGCCCGGAGATACCTCCTCCGACTCGACAATCTTTGAGTCATCCAATCGCAGATAAAGCGCATCGGCTTCTTGGTCAACGTGCAGTCTCATCGCTTGCATCTCATGGTCAGGTCAAACATTCGCGGGGGAGAAGTGTCGGATTACGTCGCAGTCAGCTCCGCCTCCAGTGGCTTGTCCTTCCTAAACCGGCTCACGCCAAGGATGCTGAACCCGAGCACATTACCTTGGGTATCGACCCGTTCCATCACGGCGTCGTGGGCGGCCGCCCCCTCGCGGAACTGGACTTCGAGGTAATCCGCTTCCGCGTCGAACCACACTTTCACTTTCTCGGCCACAGGTTTTCTCCAGCTACGACTTAGATGTAGGGTGGGTTGGCCGCGCTGTTTGCGGCGTAACCCACCAACCCCTCGGCCGCAGGCCGATACCTTGGAGCACGTCTTGGAAAGGAGGCCTGCTAGGTCTGCTAAGTAACTTGGTCAAGCTCTTCGTGGCTCTTTCTCCCTGATGGCGTCACTTCAAATGGCGATCTAAGGCAAGGACACAATCTCGTACCTAGCCGGCTCTTTGCAGACCTCGTCTTTGCCCGTGTCTCCATCAATAACGACGTATGCGGTTTTTCCGGAAATCGCCAAGCCTTCCGATGACGCGGGCACAGCACGAATAAGCTCTGAATCGATCACCTGTGCTTCGTCCAAAGCCGACTTCGGAATACGCCGAAGCTCAAACGGCTCCGTTCGATCTTCCGGGGGGCCGGCGATCACCCAAATAGACGTTGCGTCGGAAGACAGGTCTCGTACACCGCGCCCGCCCAAATCCACGAACGCCACGCGGTCAAACGTGTAGGCCGTCGGATCTTTCATGTGGAGCAGGATTGCCAGATGTTTCTTCTCGGGTTGAGAGGGGTGTGCTGGCAGTAACGGGGCGCGCAACCCGATCCACACATCTGTCCCTTTGGGGGTGTGGATGGCGACAGAGCCTTCGGCATTGTAGGCGCTCACGGCATTGCAACGGGCTTTTGCGACATCCTCGGTGAATTGTCCCGCTTTCATGGCGGCGTCAATCTGCGTCGCCTTTGCATCAGCGGTGTCTATCGCTTCGCACGCTGCCTTCATTGGTGCGTCCAAAGCCCGGTTACCAAACAGGTGATCGCAGGTGACCTTCTTGGATCCTAAGGTGCCCACAACCGCCGTTTGTGCCTTCGATAAACTCACCTTACCGAACTGGCGGCGCTTTGGCTTGCCCTCACAGTTGGTGTTGCGGCTATGAGAGGCGAAAACCAGAATCTCGTCACCCGAAATGCCTGCGAGTGCCTCGATGTCCGAAATCTCCTTGCCGTCCCCGAGGTGCAAGTCAAAAGCACGTTGTGCGTCGGAATTGAGTTTTTGGTCCCGAACGGGGAACAGGTACAGTTCCCTTCCCTGTTCGTTGTCGCCGACCAAAAGACACTCGCCATCCCCGTCCGGACAAGTCACCAGCAAAGCCGACGACGCTTCACAAAGTGGAAATCGTCCCAGCGTCGCCTCGGCAGCTAGTTTGCCGCTTACCGTCAATGCAGTGAAAATGATTGCAAAGTGCAGGGCAAGATCCCTTTTATGTTTTCGCATATCGTCCTCCCATCTGTAGTGGGTTTTGCTACCTCTTTCTGCCCAAAAGATTCTTTCCCACATTTAGTAACTCACTACCCGGTCAAAAAGCCGGGTCGATCTCGTGGTGGATACAATCGATAAGCTTCGGTGCGCCGCCGAATTTCGTCAGCGCGTCCGCACCGGCGGCCGCTATCCGAGCACCGGAGATCGGCCTATCAAGAACGAAGTCCGGCCCCGGAAACAGGAGGATTGCTGAGCGGCCTGCCTGAAATCGAATGATGGCGTCCTGCCGGTGTTTCGGTTGATCGTCGGCTGGTAGACCATTGAGCTCCCGGTTCATCGCAATGTTTGCCTCGCCAATTTCCTTGGCCGGACCATAATCGCCGACAATACCGAACACGGTCCGGTGGATTGGACTTTGTGAGAGCGCCACGACAAGGCTGCGCTTGTCGACGTTGAAACTGAGGAATTGGGACGGTATGGATGGTGTCTTCTTGGGCAGCACAATTGCCGGGGCGGTCAGCGCGTCTATCCATTTCGATTGATCGCAGTCGCCGACACGGCTAAAGCCGCCCGCGACGGCAACATCGGCGGTCATCGACACGAGGTAACCATCCGGGGTGATACAGGGCTTACCGGTGTTGGCGCTCTTTTCGATGATGTCGGGACTCAGCACCTGCCAGGTCCTCGGATTGGGATAGCCGTTATCGCGTATCGCGGTGAAATCTGACTCCGGCCTGCGGTGATCGACGTAGGCATTGCGAATGTTATTGATCGCGCACGGAACGGCGCTCGGATCCGTCTGGCAGCGTCGCCCGGTCGGATCGTCCTGATGGTAGGAAATCTTGGTTCCGTCTGTATTGACCTTCAGCGATGTGATGAAAAGGAGGGGCCGTTTGCCGTTCGGCAGCGAGACAGCCTTGGCCTCGTACACCTTCACGGTCGCCGCGCCATTTTCGTCGGGACGCGTGAAGACCTGTTTGAAATTGCATTGACTAGCTCCGGCCGGCCATGCAGCGGTGGCGATAACCCCGGCAGCAACAATTAGCCGAACGCGCTTTCGTATTCGCATGCGTTTCTCCTCTGACTGTTCTGAGCCTTGTCCTCGGTTACCTTGGCATTCCGGCCCCGTACTTGACGTACTCAGCCGAATAATTGCATCTTTGTATTCTTGCGAATCCAACCGAGAGCGCACGCACGTTCGGGTCGCCGTTCAGCACAATCGACCTTCTCGCCCTCAGCCGGAAACATCACTCCGAGCCATTCGCCGCGCTGCTCGCACCTATAGACATAACGTCCTTGCTCGAGGTTGGCGACGGGTGCCAAACCCGACTTCGGAGCGGGGTAAACGGCAGTGGTTTCCATCAACTGCCGGGCCTCCGTGTCGCAGGCTGCCTTGACCGGGGGGACAGCAGTGCCTTCCGGCACATGCTCATTAGCTACACAGCCACCCGAGAAGGCGGCAAGGACCGCGATAGGCCAAGTCCTCGGACGCCGCCCTTGTGACATCACACTTGGTTCACCAGGTGGATGAAGACCTTATTCTCGGGAGCTAGGTGACCCGCCCCGGTCTTCACGTAGCGGGTGATGTTCACCGATTGGCGGACATTCCCGCCTATGGCGAGGACAAAGTCCGGGCGGACGCTGACGATGATATCGGTGTGGCTCTTGAAATCCTCACTGTTCTCGGCATCACTGAAATCCCTCTTCGTTATACGCCACCTGCCCACGATGTCACCGATTTTGGCTCTGTTCTCGTGCAATCTAAAACCCCAAAACGGTGCTTCCTTGTTGTTGGCCTTACGTTGTACGATGGAGTCGTGCAAGTACCGCGCATGGGCAGCCGCAAACTTGAAATTCTTGTACTTCGGAAAGGCGGCGCCGTCGTGGCGGACCATGAAAGAGATCGCAGCAGCGGACCAGGGAACATCCCTATCCTTGCCGTCAAGATTCTGGCCGATCGCCTGCCACATCTGGCCGACGAATTTGAAAAACGGATCGTGGTGCTCCAAACCCTGCCCTTTTTCGAAGCGCAACCACTCCTTGATTGCCTCCGCAACCAAAGCTTCCCGGGCGGGGGATACGGGTTCCCGCAACGACGGCAGCCCGTCTATCTCGGCTTTGACCAGACCGCGTTTGGTCGCGCCGTTGAGTTCCGCAGCGATCTCCACCCAACCTGCCGCGGAGGCGGGCCCGATCTCCTTGACAGGCTGCCCTAAATGCAAGATCCCGATTCGGTTGGCTAGCGTGGATGCGTCGGGTGCCGAACGAATGTTCAATGCTTCCAGGTCGACAAATTTATCAGTCATGATCTCGTTCCTCTTTATCGTACAGTAAGTAACGGTGGACGCTCTGCTAGAAGCGCGGGCCCGGTTCGGCCGACCGTAGGTGACGCCAAGCGGTTGAGCTCGGCTCGCTGAGCCGCGGCAGCCCCGCCTTCCCAAACCATCAACCTGCGTCCTCCTTCTGTAGGGTGAGCAGCAAGACAGCGGGACCGGCAGGATTGGTGACGACCGCGGTCGAGACCAGTTCCCAGCCTTCGCTGCCGAAGCTGAGCGTGATCTCATTCGACAAGCGATCGGCGTCCCCCTGATCCATCGGCAGGTTTTTCAGGATGAACTTCGTTTTGTAACTTGTCATGGCATTGCCCTCAGGATGGTCTCACAAAGCGGTATCGTGAACGTTGCGGCACCCGTCAGATCCTCAAAAATCCTCTGCTCGTCATCTGTCATAGCGTTGCAGCGGGTTCTAAGCAGGTCCTTCAGCTTTTCACGATCGGTCGTTCGGTCCGGTCTGTCTAGATTGCTCAATATGATGTCCGCGAGCCCCCCTCAGTAGCGATCGGCGTGCCGATGACCTGCGCCGTCGCAACCGCTTGCGCATCCGTTTCCTTCAAGGCGGTCGCCGCGCTACCGGTCACGAGCGCTGTTTGGATCGTGACCGGGCCCAGATCGGCGAAGCCGCCTTTGTCTTTACGGAAGCGGAAGCTGCTGATCATCGATACTGAATCGCTCCGCGCCTTGGTCATCGTATCGGGATCCTTCGGCGGTGCGACGACAGCGACGCGCTGCTTGAGGCCAAGGCTGCCTTGCACCGGTTGAGAGGAATCCGGACGCCCTTCGAGGCTCATGGATATCTTCTCTGTCTCGTAGAAATAGAGCGCGTTGCTGCACCCAGTCAACCACGTAAATGCGAATGCCAATACCAGTGTCCCTATCAGTCGCATGATGGCTTCTCCTTCGTCGTCTGGTCGGTCGTTGCTCCACCGTTCTGTGGCGTATCTTTCGGTAATGTCGTCTTCTGGCCAAAGATCGCATTCCGGATCTGTGCATACCCGTCCGCATCCTGGGGGCGGGCATCTCGGGTCTGACCGTGGCAACATACTTTGCCGAGTCACCGGTCGCGACGAAGTGATTGAACCTCACCTCCTGCAAGCCATCGACATAGACACAGCTCACCGCCGCGAGGCTCATGGCATCGAAGCGGTCGTTCTGAACCTCCGCCTGAGCCTCTTCCTTACGCGGCACCAGGGCAAAGGTATCGCGGTCGTAGCCGAAGATCAGATGTCCGGTACCTTCGGCGCTGGCGGCGACATCGATACCGAGTACCGTGTCGCTGACGTAGAGCAGGTGGGTGGCCTGACAACCGCCGAGCAAGGCAGGCGCCAGGCCAAACAACAATAACGGTCGAGTCATGGGTAACCTCCCTTGAGATAGTAGACGTTGGTTTCGTTGCTGTTTTCGGAGTCATACTTGAACAGAAGGACACCGTTGAAGTCACGGGGTAGCAGCAATGCGCTCGCGGAACGCGCCCCGAGCAGGACCCCGGTACGAAGCCGGTTCAGGTGCAGGGCCAGGCCGGCATCCTCGCTGATCAGCGCCACAGGGTCGCTCAAAGCGGCTAGGCCGGCGCGGGCCTCGGTTCCCCGCACCTCGCGCAGGCGTGTATCCGCCTCGCTTGGAAAGACCGGCGGCACGGCGAACTGAGCACCGGCAGGCCGCGGCTTGGGATAGACGTACAAGCGCCGCGATCGGCCGATCGTGAGGCCAGCATCTACGGTATTCGTGATCAGGTGTCCCCCCCATGCCTCCAATCTGAGCACATAGGCGGTGTCGTTCTCGTAGAGGCGGGTGGTCACGAGGCCGCGGTCGTTGACGGCGCAGCCTGCGCATAGGCACAAGGTCAGAGCGATCATCCCCGCGCCGGCCGGGACGCGCGTCCGGTACGGACAGGCAATACGCTGACGGGGGCGGCCAGTCTTTCTGGGGGCTTTGGGGAACTGTCGCATTCCTATGAACGTGCCCGAGTATTCCTCCGCGAGAGGGCATGGCGCGGTTATTCGGGAACAAGTCTTTTAATCAAGTATAGATCTAGGGACGCGCTACTTTCTAAGCGTACCGGCGGAGACAGGATGATGAGGATCCAAGGCCGCATTTTGCCCCCGACAGCCGGGAACCTCGTTCGCCCTACCGTTCGGATCGTCCCAACCCGCCACCTGGCCGCGGCACGGGCAGTTCCGCGCTCGGCTGAGCTGGGGTCCGTGGACCCCTAACAGCATACGATCTCCCGCTGGTTGCTACAGTGAAATAGTTCACTGAATGTACCCTGGTGATCGGTTTATGTTTAAAAATTTTGCTTCGGTTCCGGCCTTCTCGTCCTCTCCCGGCGCCCGCTCCGCTACTTCGGGCAGATGCTCGCGTAAGGTGTTGCATCCTCGGCGCGCGAGGCCGGCAACATCCCTGTGCCGCGCTTTCACTGGCGTTCGGGTACTCGCCCCTGACCCTGGCTTTCGCCAAGGCCGGAGGATGTCTTGCGCCCCATTAGCCTCCTGGTTGAAGAAGCGGTAAGAAATCGTAGCCTAATGGTATGGACTCCTCCGCTCCCAAACGGCATCGTGATGTGCCAAAGTGGAGTTATGAAACGACCACTTAAACGAAGAGGAGGAGTCCATACCATTAGGCTACGAGTTCTTGGACACGGTGCAGCGTGCGCCCGGCTGGGTCGCTCGCGTCCGGTAGGTGTCGAGACTTGAACCGCGCAGCCAAAAAGCCTAAGATCTGACTGAATTCGGACTTCATTTGATAGCTATGAGCGAATCCATCATCAGTCTCAGCGAATTCAAGAGCGAGGCCAGCCAACTGCTGGCCCGAATCAAGGAAAGCGGCGAGGCCATCGTCTTGACCCAGAACGGCACCGCCACGGCGGTCGTGCACGACATAGCCTCCTTCCGCAAGCTCGAGCAGGGATTGCTCATGCTGAAGCTCCTGGTGCAAGGCGAGGCCGATATTCGCCGCAATCGAGTGGTTGGGCAACGCGACGCCTTCAATAGCCTGAGGAAAGAGCTTGAGCGCGGCAAAGCCTCGCTATGAGGTTCTGTGGACGGAAACGGCACACACAGACGTTGAAGAGATCGCTCGTTTCATTGCCCATGACAGCGTCGAAAACGCACTTGCCGTCCTCGACCGGCTTGAACATTCCGCGGAAAACCTGGCGTTCTTGCCGGAACGCGGGCGCTTTGTTCCAGAGTTGAAGCAACTCGGCGTGCTCGCGTACCGAGCGATCATCGTCCGGCCTTGGCGCATCATCTACCGGTTTGATGTCGATAGTGTTTATGTCCTCGGCGTACTGGACGGCAGGCGCGATCTCGCCCCATTGCTGCTCGAGCGTTTGATCCGGTGACCCGTTAGCCGAATGCCGCGTATCGTGGGCGGGTCCGGAAGCATGCGCCTTCGGCATCCGTTCAGCGGAACAATGCCGCGGCCGCAATTCCACTATAATCTGACAGAGAGGCGTCCCAAACATCCATGCCACTACAGAACAGCCTGCGATTCGTCAGCCGCCTGACGCGCACCACACTCGCCTTGATCCTGGCGGGCGGGCGCGGCGACCGGCTGAAGGACCTGACCCACTGGCGGGCAAAGCCTGCGGTGCCCTTCGGAGGCAAGTTCCGGATCGTCGATTTTTCTCTTTCCAATTGCGTGAATTCCGGGATCCGGCGCATTGGGGTGCTGACGCAGTACAAGGCCCATTCGCTCATCCGCCATCTGCAGGGCGGCTGGGGGTTTTTGCACAAGGAATTGGGGGAATTCGTTGAGATCCTTCCCGCCTCTCAGCGCGTCCATGAGGCCTGGTATCGGGGTACCGCGGACGCCTTGTATCAAAACATCGATATCCTCCGGACCTACAAACCGAGCTACGTGTTGGTCCTGGCCGGCGACCATGTCTACAAGATGGACTACGGGCCTATGCTGGCCTTCCACTTCGAGCACAAGGCCGACCTCACGATCGGTTGCATCGAGGTCCCCTTGAGCGAGGCGAGCGGCTTCGGGATCATGTCGGTCGATGACCATTTCCGGGTCGTGCGCTTCCAGGAAAAACCCAAGAACCCGGAGCCAATGCCCGGTTGCGCCGATGCGGCGCTCGTATCCATGGGGATCTATGTCTTCAATACCGATTTTCTCTACGAGCAGCTCATCAGGGACGCCGATACCGAGGGGTCTAGCCACGATTTCGGCAAAGATCTCATCCCCTCGGTCATCCATCGCTATGCGGTTCACGCCTATCCCTTTCGGCAAGCGGACGGGAGCAGCGAAGCGTACTGGCGCGACGTGGGGACCGTCGATGCTTACTATGCCGCCAACATGGAATTGATCGCCATGACGCCGAAGCTCAACCTCTACGACCAGCAGTGGCCCATCTGGACCTATCAGGAACAGTTGCCTCCAGCCAAATTCGTGTTCAACGAAGCGCAGCGCCGTGGCACGGCGCTCGAATCCATGGTGTCAGGAGGCTGTATCATCTCCGGGGCCCAGGTGGGCCGTTCACTCTTGTTTTCCAATGTGCGCATCGAGTCGTATACCACGGTGGAGGAGTGCGTCGTTCTTCCCGATGTCGAGATCGGTTCCCATTGCCGCATCCGCCGCGCCATCCTCGACAAGAGCTGCGGCATTCCCGACGGTACGGTCATCGGGGAGGATCTGGAAGAAGACGGCAAGTGCTTTCACGTTAGCCCCCAAGGGGTGGTCCTGGTCACCCCCGACATGCTGGGCCAAGAGATCCACCATGTCCGCTGATCTACGCGGGCTGACCCCGTTGATCCACGCGGGTTACCTCGATTCCGACGTACCGCGGAAAATCTAAGCTGCCCGGTCGGCAGGTTGGTGATGCAGCACCATCAACCGGGTTTTCGGCAGAGCAATTAATGCGTAGGTTCGGCCGTTAATGTCTGCGAATTCGACCTCAAAGACCCCCGGCGTTAGTTGCTCGACAATCGTACCAACCTGCCCACGTAGCAAACGTTTCTCCGGAATGTCTTCTGTTAGTGCAACGACGTCAAGAAGTTTCATTGTGACCCTCACAATACAAAGCAGCTTGTCAACCGGGGAGAATTTTCCAATGTCCGTATGATCTAGGAGGAACGAACAGTAGCCTCCCGACCTCCACGGCGCATCACGAAATCGACCACATAACGTTGACCATAGGCGTCGTGATCAGTCGCAATCGCTTCGTTTTCCCTGGCCGCCGCAAATAGCGCAACTTGTAGTTCCTTTGCGTCCTGGGAGCTAAGGTCCAGGACAGAATAAAATACGTCTGCCTTATGACGCCCCTCTGGATGCCCGGTGCTTAGACAGTAGTCCTGAAGCTTGGCGATTTCAACCACTGCTTTTTCCGCATTGGGAAGTCGCATAGGCTAACGTTACATCGAAAAAGGTGGTTCCGCCCTGTCATAGCTTTGTCAAGCCCCCTTTTTTCTCTTAGGTACCCCCCCGGCTCGCCCCTTCAAAATACAGCCGCCCAATCA
>JALZJW010000120.1 GCA_030859565.1 Pseudomonadota bacterium | reverse complement strand
TGCGCAGCCCATCTGCTTTGTCGCGTGCTCGCTCGTCGCTCGCCTATCTACCTGATATGTCTCGCGACTCGCTCCGCGGCTTCGCGCATCTGGGCTTGCTCGCGACACTTTTGCAGAGCTTCCATAACTTATGGATTGGTCGGGGCGAGAGGATTCGAACCTCCGACCACCACCACCCCAAGGTGGTGCGCTACCAGGCTGCGCTACGCCCCGAATGAGGAATTGTACCCCGCCGGCGGCGCGCTGCCCATCACCGGCGCAGGATATCGAGCACTTGCTCGAGCTCGACGCGCAATTGCCGGATGATCTGTTGGCTCACGCTCGAATCGGCTTTCACTTCGTCGCCCGAGAGCCGCTGCCGCGCCCCGCCGATGGTAAACCCTTGTTCATACAGGAGGCTGCGGATCTGCCGGATCAGGATCACATCCTGCCGCTGATAGTAACGCCGATTGCCGCGGCGCTTGGTCGGTTTCAGCTGCGGAAACTCCTGTTCCCAATAGCGCAGTACGTGGGGTTTCACCGCGCACAGATCGCTCACTTCACCGATGGTGAAATAGCGCTTTCCCGGGATCGCGGGCAGTTCGTTATTGTTCGATGCTTCCAGCATACGCTTCTACCCTGGCTTTTAATTTCTGTCCTGGCCGGAACGTCACCACCCGGCGAGCGCTGATGGGTATCGCCTCTCCGGTTTTAGGATTGCGGCCGGGGCGCCGGTTCTTTTTTCTGAGGTCGAAATTTCCAAACCCGGAAAGCTTGACCTGCCGCCCGCTCTCTAACGCTGCCCGGACCTCCTCGAAGAATTGTTCCACCAGATCTTTGGCCTCACGCTTATTCAAGCCAACCTCTTCATAAAGCTTGACCGCCATCCCAGCCTTGGTCAGCGCCGTGTTCATATCCTTTTCCTCGTTAGACACTGCAAACTACCCCTCGCGCCCGCCCGAGCGCTTAGAGCTTGCGAATAAATCTACTGCGCTCGGCATCTCGCGTTCCGGCGGTGCTCGGAATCCTCATGTATTTCAATACACTCCGGTTCCTGCGCGCCGGCGGAACGCGAGCTTCCTTCGCTCGCTGACGATTTCTTCACAATCTCTTAGCTCCGCAATGTAACCTCGAACCGTTCCTGCAACCGTTTTAGGACCCGCTCGACCGTTTGATCGACTTCAGCGTCTATTAGAGTGCTTGAAGTCCCTTGAAAGATCAAGCCCAAGGCAATACTTTTTTTCTTCGGATCAATACCTTCGCCCTGATATAAATCAAACAACTGGAAGTCCTTTAGCCCATTTGGCGCCGTTTCCGCGACGCACCGTATCAGCTCGGCGGCCGCAACGCCGCGGTCCACCAACAGGCTAATATCGCGCCTAACCATCGGTAACTTCGAGATGGGGCTGAATCGTGGGACCGATCCTTGGGTGAGAAGATTTAACTCGAGCTCGAAGAGGAATACCGGGTGTACCAGCGCGAGGGCCGCCGCCAGCCCGGGGTGCAGGGCGCCGAAGATGCCGAGCGATTGGTTCCCTTTGTGAACGCTGCTCGCATGGTATGGATGTAACGCGGCGTGCTCAGCGGGTTGATACGAAAGACCTTCGGGCGTGTCGCCGCGAAGCGCCAAGAGAGCCTCGACATCGCCTTTAAGATCAAAAAAATCCGCCCCCCGCTTGGGCTCGGCCCATTGCTCCGGATTTTGCAAACCCCAGAGTACGCCCCCCAACATCGGCCGCTGGTCGACCACGCCTTGTCCGCGGACGAAGGTCAGCCCGCTCTCGAACAAACGCACGCGGTCGCATTGACGGTTCTGGTTGTACTTGAGCGCTTGCAGGAGCCCGGCCCAGAGGCTCGTCCGCATGACCGCCATATCGCTCGCGATCGGATTCGCTAGCGCCACGGGTTCGAGATCCGGTGTGAGGCGCGCCTGCACAGCGGGATCCACGAAACTATAGGTAATCGCCTCCTGATAGCCGCGCTCGACCAAGACCTGGCGAATGCGGCCGAGATCGATCTGTGCCTCCGATCGCCCGCGCATGCTCATACGCTGCCGCGGCGGTTGTCCGGGGATGGTGTCGTAGCCCCGGATGCGCGCCACCTCCTCGATGAGATCGGCCTCGATGGCCAGATCGAACCGGAAGGAAGGCGGGACGCAGTCCCAAACGCCATCCCCGCCGCTCACCCGCACCCCCAGGCGAGTCAGGATAGTTTCCACTTCCGCCGCCGCGATCTCCGTTCCCAAAACCCGCGCGATGCGGCTGGCCCGTAATTTTATCACCTGGCGTTGGGGAAGATGTTCCGCGTAGAGCCGATCCACCACGGGGCCCGGCCGGCCGCCGCAGATCGCTACCAAGAGCTCGCTCGCGCGCTCGATGGCCCGGACTTGGAGATCAAAATCGACGCCGCGCTCGAAGCGGTGTGAGGAATCGGTTTGCAGCCGGTAGCGGCGCGCCTTGCCGGCCACGCTCGCCGGTGTGAAGAAGGCGCTTTCCAGGAACACGGCGCGCGTCGCCGCGGTGACCGCCGTCTCCACCCCGCCCATGATCCCCGCCAGAGCCACCGGTCGCTTGGCATCCGCGATCACCAAGGTGTCCGCATCCAGCTCCAGCGTCTGTCCGTCGAGGAGCGCGAGCCGCTCACCCGCATGGCTAAAGCGCACGACGATGGCTTCTTGGAGTTTCTCGAGATCGAAGGCGTGCATCGGCTGTCCGATCTCCAGCATCACGAAATTGGTGACATCGACGACCGAGCTTATGCTGCGTAGACCGCTGCGGCGCAAGCGTTCGCGCATCCAGAGCGGTGTTTCGGCCCGTGGATCGATCCCGCGCACTATGCGGCCGGCGTAATGCGGACAGGCTTCCGGGGCGGCGATCGTAAGCGGCCAAACCTCATCGATTCCGGGCCGGACCCGATGGGGCGCGGGGCCATGGATAGGACAGCCATAAAGAACGCCGATCTCGCGGGCGAGCCCGGCCACCCCCAGGCAATCACCCCGATTGGGGGTAAGAGCGACCTCGAGCGCCTGGTCCGCGAGTCCTAATGCCTCCCAAACATCCGCTCCGACGGGTAGCGCGAGCGGAAGCTCCAGGATACCCTCGCCGGTGTCGGCCAATCCCAGCTCGTTCGCGGAGCAGAGCATGCCTTCTGAAATCACCCCCTCGAAGAATGCGCGTTCGATGATCCTGCCGCCGGGCAGATCCGCGCCCATGCGGGCGAGAGGGACGCGCATGCCGGTGCGCACGTTGCCGGCGCCACAGACGACCACGGCCGGTTCTCCGTAGCTCACGGCGCAGACGCGCAGATGCGCAAGCGTCGGGTGCGGGTGCAACGCTTCGATCTCGGCCGCAACGACACCCCGGAACTCCTTTGCTACCGGGTCCACCGATTCGACCTCCAATCCGGCCAGGGTAAGGCGTTCGGCTAGTCCCGCCGTCGCCACCGGCGGATTGACCCACTCCCTGAGCCAGGCTTCACTCACACGCATGCGATGGTCCTAGGGCCGGTTATCTAAACTGCATCAGGAACCGGGTATCGCTCTCGAAGAACATCCGTAGATCGTCGACGCCATAGCGCAGCATCGCCAGCCGCTCGACCCCCAAGCCGAAGGCGAAGCCCGTGTAGGCCTCGTTATCGATTTCGACGTGTTCGAATACCCGCGGATGCACCATCCCGCACCCGAGCACTTCCAGCCACCCGCCCTGCCCGCATACGCGGCAGCCGCTTCCCCGGCACATCACGCACTGGATATCAACCTCCGCCGAAGGCTCGGTGAAGGGGAAATAGGAAGGCCGAAAACGCAACCGCAAATCTTCTTGCTCAAAAAAATTGCGCATCAAATCCTGCAAGATCCTTTTGAGGTGCGCGAAGCTTACGTCCACATCGACCATCAGGCCCTCGACCTGATGGAACATCGGCGTATGCGTCAAGTCGGAATCGCGGCGGTATACCCGCCCCGGCGCGATGATCCGCAGGGGCGGCTTGCGCGCTTCCATGACCCGGATCTGCACCGGCGAGGTGTGGGTCCGGAGCACGGTATGCTCATCGAAATAAAACGTATCGTGCATCGCCCGGGCGGGATGCTCGGGCGGGATATTGAGCGCCTCGAAATTATAAAAGTCGGATTCGATCTCGGGACCTTCGACGACCTCGAAACCGATCTGGGTCAGCAGCGATTCGATGCGTTGCAAGGTGCGCGTGACCGGATGCAGCCCACCCGGGCGCTGCCCGCGTCCGGGCAAGGTTACATCGATGCGCTCGGCCTCGAGCGAACGGGCCAGGTGTTCTTGGTACAACACCGCCTGGCGTTTCGCGATTGCCTCGGTAACTGCTTCCTTGACGCCATTGATCGCCTTTCCCGCCGCCGGACGCTCCGCGGGCGGTAAGGCGCCCAATTGCTTCAATAGGGCCGTCAGAACGCCCTTCTTACCGAGTAGGCTGATGCGCACCTCGTCCAAGGTGCTCAGGTCTTGCGCCGCGGCGATCGAACGCTCGGCTTGCGCGATGACCTCTGCGACGTTGAGCATGAGTGAAACGTACCGATAGAAACAGAGGAAAGGCCAACCCCATCTCCCGCGCTACTCGTTATAAACTAACTAGCCGGCAGTGCCCTCAAGCGGAGGCCGCTTTGGCGGCCTCCGCGATTTCGGCAAACGCGGCCTGGTCGCTGACGGCTAGGTGGGCGAGCACCTTGCGGTCGATTTCGATGGCTGCCTTGTGCAATCCGTCCATCAAACGGCTGTAGGACAGCCCACACTCCCGGGCCGCGGCATTGATGCGCACGATCCACAAGGCCCGGAACTGACGTTTGCGCTGACGCCGATCGCGATAGGCGTATTGCTGGGCGCGGGTGACACATTGTTTGGCGATCCGATAGACATTCTTGCGCCGGCCGCGATAGCCCTTCGCCTGTGCGAGGACCTTCTTGTGTCTTGCGCGCGCGGTGACTCCACGTTTTACTCTTGGCATGGCAGCTTACTCATTCCCTAGGAATACGGCATCATTTTGGTGATCGCGCGTTGGTCGGAAGCGTCGATGGTCACCAACCCGCGCAATTGTCGTTTCCGCTTGGCGCTCTTCTTAGTTAAGATGTGGCTCTTGTAAGCCTGCCGGTACTTGAACCGGCCCGAGGCCGTACGCTTGAAGCGTTTCGCCGCGGCTCGATTTGTTTTTAACTTTGGCATTTCCTACTCCTCAACTGAGAGCTTGTGAACAAACTGCGCAGCCCGCCCGCTTCGTTGCGCGGTGCTCGGAATCCTCATGTATTTCCACATACACTGCGGTTGCTCGTCCCATCCTTGGGACTCGCCCCTTCGGGGCCGATGCGCCGTTTCGCTCCCGGCGAAACGGTCCTGCTCCGTGCGCCTCGCGGGCGGCCTTGCTCGCGACGATTTCTTCAAGCTCTGTAACCGTGCTTGTTATTACGCGCGTTTGGGCGACACCACCATCACCATTTGCCGCCCCTCGAGACGGGGGAACTGCTCGACTACCGCATGAGTGGCTAAATCCCCTTCGACCCGTTTCAGCATCTGCGCTCCCAGGTCTTGGTGCGCCATCTCCCGGCCCCGAAACCGGAGCGTGACCTTGACTTTGTCCCCCTCGTCGAGAAACCGGATCATGTTCCGGAGCTTGATCTGGTAATCGCCTTCATCCGTGCTGGGCCGCAGTTTGATTTCCTTGACCTGAATCTGCTTCTGCTTGCGTTTTTGGGCATGGCGCTTTTTACTCAACTCGAACAGAAACTTGCCGAAGTCCATCACGCGGCAAACGGGAGGGTCCGCCGTCGGGACAATCTCCACCAGGTCTAGATTATTCTCCTCCGCAGACTTCTGAGCCTCCGCCAGTGAAACAACGCCGACTTGATTCCCATCCGGCCCGATCAAGCGCACGCGCGGTGCGCTAATCGAAGCATTGACCCGATTTTTCTTATCGATATCTCAATCCTCCCGCTGATTCCGGCCGCGCGTCGTGATCTCGGTTTGTAGGCGCCCAGTCATCTCGATCAAGCTCATCGTCCCCAGATCCTTACCGGCGCGGGTGCGCACCGAAACGGTTTCCGTCTGCATCTCTCTGTCGCCGGCGATGATCATATACGGCACTCGCTGCAACGTGTGCTCGCGGATTTTAAGGCCGATCTTTTCATTTCTCAAGTCAGGAACCACTCGAAATCCGTGAGCTACAAGGGTTTCCGCGAGCCGCTGCGCGTACTCGGCTTGGCCATCGGTGATGTTGAGAACCGCGAGTTGTAGCGGCGCCAACCATAATGGCAAGGCCCCGGCATGCTCCTCGATCAGGATCCCGATAAAACGCTCCAACGAGCCGAGGATCGCCCGGTGCAGCATCACGGGCGTGCGGCGCGCGCCGTCCTCGGCGACATAGTGGGCGCCTAGACGCTCCGGCATCGAAAAATCGACCTGAATGGTGCCGCATTGCCAGACGCGCCCAATACAATCGGTGAGTGAAAAATCAATCTTCGGGCCATAAAAAGCCCCTTCACCCGGTTGCAGCGCACACGCGAGCCCCTTGGCGTTCAACGCCACTTCGAGCGCCTGTTCCGCCTTATCCCAGACAGCGTCGCTGCCAACGCGCTCCGCGGGACGCGTGGAGAGTTTCACGATGACGTCGCTAAAGCCGAAATCACCATAGACCTCGAACAGCAGGTCGATAAAGGCTGAGACCTCGTGTTGGATCTGATCGTCGGTGCAGAAGATATGCGCGTCGTCTTGCACGAAATGGCGCGCGCGCATCAGCCCGTGCAAGGTGCCCGACGGCTCGTTCCGATGGCAAGAACCGAATTCGGCCAGCCGCAGCGGCAGCTCCCGATAGCTACGCAAGCTTTGGTTGAAGATCTGCACGTGACACGGGCAGTTCATCGGCTTGACCGCGTAATCGCGGTTCTCCGAGCTGGTGGTAAACATGACCTCGCGGAATTTATCCCAATGCCCGGATCGCTCCCACAGGCTTCGATCCACGACCTCCGGGGTCCGGACTTCCTGATAACCGTGCCGGTGCAGTTTCTCGCGAATGTAGGCTTGGACGGTCTGATAGATCGCCCACCCCTTCGGGTGCCAGAACACCATCCCCGGCGCCTCGGGTTGCATGTGAAAGAGGTGCAAGTGCTTGCCGATCTTCCGGTGATCGCGTTTCTCCGCCTCTTCCAGCCGCCGGAGATAGGTATCGAGCGCCTGTTGGTCTGGCCACGCGGTGCCGTAAATACGTTGCAGCATCTCATTACGCGGATCCCCGCGCCAATAGGCGCCGGCCACCTTGGTGAGCTTGAAGGCCTTGAGCTTGCCGGTGCTGGGGACATGCGGACCGCGGCAGAGATCGATGAAATCGCCCTGGCGGTAGAGCGAGATCTCGTCCCCGTCGGGGATGGAGGCGATGATCTCGGCCTTGTAGTGTTCCCCCAAGCTTCTAAAAAACACCACGGCTTCGTCGCGCGCCAGGAGGGAGCGAGTCACTTTGAAATCGCTCTTGGCGAGATCCCTCATCTTGGCCTCGATGGCCTCGAGGTCCTCGGGTGTGAAGGTGCGTTCGTAGGCAAAGTCATAATAAAACCCATCGTCAATCACCGGACCGATCGTCACCTGAACGTTGGGAAACAGGCTCTTGACCGCTTGGGCCAGGAGGTGCGCGCAGCTATGGCGCAGGACCTCAAGCCCTTCGGGGTCGGTAGCTTTAACGACGGAGACCTGAGAATCCCGATCGATGACATACGAGGTGTCCACAAGACGCCCATCGACCTTGCCGGCCAAGGCGGCGCGGGCGAGACCGGGGCCGATCGCCTGGGCGACCTCGGCCACGGACACCGGTTGCGGAAATTCCTTGCGGCTCCCGTCGGGGAGGGCGACTGCGGGCATGGGGCGATTTAGGCGCTTGCGCGTTCGGCTGGCTCTAGCGATTCCATCGCCGAACTCTCGGAGGTTTTAAATTATGGCTCCTCGGCACAGAATCTATGGGTATTCCGTTAACTCCCTCTCCCACCCGGGAGAGGGCGGGGGTGAGGGGATCTCAACCAAGGCAGCGCGAATACTCTCCAACACGGCGTCAGGATCTCCAAGCACGTCATGATTCCAAAATCGAAGCACGCGATAACCCAATACCTTGAGATATTCAGTCCGTCGCAAGTCGTTCGAGACCTGCTCGGCATGCTGGCCACCATCGACCTCAATGACAACTTTGGGCTCCAAGCAGAGGAAATCCACGACGTAGGGTCCAAGGACCTGTTGACGTCGAAACTTGACGCCCTCGAGCCGTCGACCGCGCAATCGACTCCACAAGCACCGCTCCGCCTCGGTCGAATTCTTCCTCAGCGCCCGGGCCAGACTGTTCATCGGTCTCTCTATCCCCTCACCCCTGCCCTCTCCCGGAGGGAGAGGGCGTTAACCTTGGCGCCCCGCAGTATCAAGGAAATTTGGTAGGCGCGATTGGACTCGAACCAACGACCCCCACCATGTCAAGGTGGTGCTCTAACCAGCTGAGCTACGCGCCTGCTTCAAGGGTGCAAGAGGATACCGAAAATCATCGGCGCTGGCCAGAGGTAGGAAAGGTGGGTAGTGTCTCAGGTTGAATCTCGGCTTCCGACCCTCAGCGGTCGTTCGACTGCCCGGCGTCACGATTGCGAGGCTGTCGTGTACAATCAGCGGATGCCAGCTTCAGTCGTTCATATCTCGGATCTGCACCGAGACGCAGGGAGCCGAATCACTACGTCTACCCTTCTCGAATCACTTCGCCGCGATCGAAATCGCTACACGTCAGACGGCTCGATCCAGAAACCAGAATTGGTCGTCGTCAGCGGAGACATTGTTTACGGCGTGACGACAACTGATGACGGTTCCGATGCGAGACTCAAGGAGCAGTACAAGGAAGCCCACGAGTTCCTAGTTCGGTTGGCTGATGCCTTCCTTGCTGGCGATAGAGAGCGGATTATCATTGTCCCCGGGAATCACGACATTAGCCTCCCACACGTAGTGCGTTCTACGGAAGTGGTTGACCTCCCCGTATCAAGCGACGCTCGTGCGTTCCTGGGTCAACAATTTGTTCAGGACGGAACGCCGTTACGATGGAGTTGGAGCAACCTTTCCATGCGTCGGCTCACTGACGTGGACGAGTACAACAGGCGGCTGTCTCCATACGCTGAGTTTTACGACAACTTCTACGAAGGAAAGCGAACGTTTTCTCTTGAGCCGGCGAAGCAATTCGCGATTCATGACTTCCCGGAGCTCGGCCTCGTGTTCGGATCCCTATCGAGTTGCCACGAGAACGATCCGTTCAACAGGACTGGCCGTATCCATCCTGAGTGCATTGCCGGCGCCACCGGCAGAGTCGCCGAATACACGCGTCGCGGGCGCCTCGCCATAGCCGTGTGGCACCACAGCATCCAGGGTGGTCCCAAGGAATCAGACTATGTGGATGCGGACATGTTGCAGAGTCTGATGGACGGCGGCTTTGTACTCGCCCTCCACGGTCACCAACATCGCCCCCAATTTATTGAACACCGGTTCACCGCGGATCGCAAACGAAATATCGTGGTACTGAGTGCCGGCACACTATGCGGTGGCCCCGGATCACTTCCGAGTGGCCGGATGCGCGCCTACAACGTTCTCATCATCGATCCGGAGGCGCGCCAGTGCACGATGCACGTCCGGGACATGCAGAACGCGGACTTCAGTCTGCCGGTGTGGGGTGACGCCCACGTGGCTGAGTTTTCGGGCTCTTCAATCACCTTTCCGCTTGCTCCAAGTACCGCTCGTCAGGGCACGCTCATTCAAGTCGTTGCTGAAGCGGACAGGTTGCTTCGGGTGGGCGACGCTAAGGAGGCATACAGACTAGTACAGCCCCATATAGGCGACGCATTAGCAAGACGTCTCGCAGTTCACGCGCTTGCCGCGCTTCAAGACTGGAATAAGATCGTCACGGTCATTGATGCACCGACATCGCCGGAGGAGTTCATAGTTCTATGCGAATCGCTTTACGAGCTTGGACGAAGAGATGATCTGGCGAAGTTGCTTGAGTCATCGATCGCGAAGCATAGCGAGGATCTAGGCGTGATCCAGGCTGTCGCTTTGTGGCGTAGCCGCCTCGGAGGACGGTGATGTCGCAAAGCTCGCAGATCCCGTTTCTCGTCCAGACAGACCGGATCCTGGAGATTCTTTCCAAGCAGATTTATGACTCGCCTTACGCGATGGTGCGAGAGAACGTACAAAACGCCTATGACGCGGTGCTAATGCGCGCCAATCGCGAAAGCAAGAGCCTATCGGACTTTTCAGTTCAGATTGCGGCCACGCCCGAGCGAATAGAAATTCGTGACAACGGGATTGGCATGTCAGAGGCTGTACTTCGAGAAAACTTCTGGCGAGCGGGGTCGTCTGGGAAGAATACTCCCGAAGCCAGGTCCGCAGGTGTAATCGGCATCTTCGGCATAGGTGCGATGGCAAATTTCGGCGTCTGCCACCGACTGTGCCTGGAAACGCGGCAGGTTGATTCATCCGTTGGCATTCGCACTTTTGCACGAAAGAGCGAACTGGCCATTGGAGCCAATTGCATTCAAATGGAACTCGCTGACG
The DNA here is from genome assembly GCA_030859565.1 of Pseudomonadota bacterium. Classification (NCBI taxonomy): domain Bacteria; kingdom Pseudomonadati; phylum Pseudomonadota; species Pseudomonadota bacterium. The sequence continues at coordinate 1,767 of JALZJW010000120.1, read as the reverse complement.
ACTCCATTGCCGAAGGCACCGTGCTAGTCGCCGATATCGACCCAGCACACCGAGTAGATGTGGCTAGCCTTCGCAATTACATCTACCCGTTCGTCCGCTTCCTTACCGTCCCCGTATCTTTGAATGGGGAAATCATTAGTGGGAAAGATCCGCGGGTTGCTGTCGGCATCACTGAGGCTTGGACAGCATTGGGCTCGCAGCAAGCGAACGCTGGCAGGTTTTCGCTAGGTGTCCATCTGTGGACCGACGGCGGCCAACTTGGCGTCACCGTTCGCGACATTCAAATTGACGGCGTACTTTCTAAAGCAGAATTTTGGCTGCGTCACCAGGGTGGCCAACTCATGGGGCTTAGATCCAGGTTCGGCTTGGCCCCCATACCGGTTTCTGGCGTGTACCAGTTGGGTGGCTATGCGGATCTCCCTTTTATCTACCCGACCGCCGGTCGCGAAGCGCTAACCCGCGAATCAATCCAGGAGGTTTCGCAGCTCGTTCCTGCGATTGAGTTGGCCGTTTCCCAACTTTTGAAGGACTCGCCACTCGCTGACGCTCTCCCGGCCTTTCAACAACACATTCTTCAGTTGGGGCAAATCGCGTGGGCCAATCGGGTGAGTGTGCAAGTGCAGCCGGGTAACAAGCGTGAGGAGATGGGCGAGTTGTCGAAGCACCATGCGGGCCTGGAGTTGCAGTGGTATGCAGGATCGGATCCGGAAACGATCAAGATGTTTCCCAGTGAAGAACGGCCCCTCGTTAGAGTCAGCCAGACAAATCCCCGACGTGACGTTCAGCAGCGCTACCTCACCGAGGTTCTGAAGATGCCGACTGTCCCGGACACCGCAAGCATCTTGGAAACTTATGAGCCGCATGTTCTCTCATGGGATGAGTTCGGCCTGACGCTGGCCATTGCGCGGACCCTGAAGTCCGACTATCTAATCGAAGATGTTGATGTGAAGTGGGCCAGGATTAGTCATGGCGTTCCAATACTTGCTCACATCCAGGGGGACAAGGTTGTGCTGACGCTTTCAAGGACATGGCCTGCACTACTGGCGGTGTTGAAGGTGGTGGAGCGATCGCCAGAGCTGCTTGATGGCTTCACAAAGGACTTAGTCCGCGTGCACATCTACGAGCGAATTCAGTCTTTCGTCCCGACTTCACAACGGGTTGGTCTAGACGCCCTCCAGCGGACGTTGGAGCGAAAGAAGGAGCTGTATCGACTCGAGCCTGAAGACAAAGGGGAGCTTGAACCCCTGTTTGCGGACTATCTAGCGGGAAAAGTCGATTTTGCCCAGGTTCTTTCCGCTGCGGCACATGCGGCCTCGGGGCAGACGCAACATGTTAGCCGCGAGAACGTCGGCACAGTGGAGCAGGTACTATCTGACGTCGTTAATACGCTAGTGCCCCCAGAAGCTGTTCCTAGTATCACGGCGCCAGTTGCAGGTTCTCCGATCTTGCGGCAAGACACGTATATCAAGGAGCGGGGCCGCTGCCATAGGCGGTGTCGCCTACCAAGCGGTTTGGCTTAATGCCAAAGCGTTCTTCGACCCTCTCGATCATGCGTTGGGCGGCGTTCACTTCTTCGTTGCGCACCGCGGGACTGGCTTGGGTATCCAGAGCTTGTAGGAGGCGAAGGATTCGCGGTGGATCACTTTCGGACGTTCTGCCTTTATCTTCGATGCCGAGTACAACCGTTACGTCTGTCCCAGCGGTAAGCACCTAAAGCCCGCGTGGCGGAGTAAGCAAAAGAACCCCTATCGCTATCGTGCCAGCCTG
>JALZJW010000119.1 GCA_030859565.1 Pseudomonadota bacterium | reverse complement strand
TATTCCGAGCGCGGTGTCGACACACAGTTGGAATCTGCTCTTCGATCGCGATGTTGCGAAGGGCCTTTACTTGCAGCAAACGCAGGAAGACTTCGCGCTGGACACGCGGCTTCACCCGCCATCGCCCGGAGAGGTTGTGAATAAATCGTCGCGAGCAGCCTCGAGCGCCAGGAGCCGCGGAGCGAGCGACGAGACATATCAATTTAGATAGGCGAGGCGCGAGCGAGCACGCGACGCCGCGATCGGGATGCGCAGCAGATTTATTCACAACCTCTGAGCGTTCAGGTGTGCAAAATACCGCCCCCGAGCACTATCCCTCGCGCGTCGATTTCGGCACGCAGGCCGACTCCTCAACATGCTTGCCAAGCCGAGACGCGCTCCGCGCGTCGAATCGGTGCGTTACGGCGAGGCGGACATCGCCAAATGATCTGCACACCGGACATGGACGGCAAAGGTTTGGTCCCATTACATTCCTTGTGCGACCTTCGGTCGTTGGTAAGACATCGCGCCCCGCGGGCTAGTCCAGTTGACGCAGTAAACGTATGTCCGCTCCTGGCCGGTATCGACCTATTCTGTTGAAAAACTCCCGGAACTCCTGCTGTTGTTGGTGATCTGATCTTGGTAAGTCTATTGGGGAGAGCGAGTGATGATGGGGCAGCAATCCGCGGGTCAGGAACAACTGTTCTATTCGTTCAATCTCGAAGATCACATTCCAGGGAACCATCTGCTACGCGGCATTGATTGCCATCTTGACCTGAGTGACTTGCGTCAGCACTTGGACGGGTTCTACAGCCACACGGGTAGGCCCTCCATTAATCCCGAACTGATGATCCGAATGTTAATTGTGGGTTACTGTTTCCGGATCCGCTCAGAGCGACGTTTGTGCGAAGAGGTGCATCTCAACCTTGCTTACCGCTGGTTCTGCCGACTGGATTTAGAAGACAAGGTGCCGGATCACTCCAGTTTTTCCAAGAACCGACACGGTCGGTTCCGCGAGAGCGATACGGTCGGTGGCGAAGGCTTCGCCATCGATGCGAGCGGTCCGGGAGTATCTGGCGGCACTCCAAGAGAATAACCCGAGCGGTACTCCACCCAAGGTCATCTCACTGACCGATCCATGCGCACGTTGGACCGCAGCGCCAGGCGGTCCCGCCTTCTTTGCCTACTCCACCAACTATCTGGTCGATGTGCAAGTTGGGATCATCGTGGATGTCGAAGCAACACCCGCCCACCGAACCCAGGAGGTCGAGGCGACCAAGACCATGCTGGAGCGCGTGGAGGAACGCTTCGACATAACGCCGACCCGCTTGATCGGCGACACCGCGTATGGCACCGCGCCCATGCTTGGGTGGATTGTCGAGGAGAAGAAGTTGCAGCCACATATTCCCGTATGGGATAAATCGGAGCGAGGCGATGGCACGTTTGGTCGCTCGGACTTCACCTTTGACGCTGAGAATAATCGCTATCTGTGTCCGGCGGGCAAGTCCCTGAAACCGGCGTGGCGTAGCAAGCAGAAGACCCGTTTCGCTATCGTGCCAGTCTATACGACTGTCAGGCCTGTCCGCTGAAAACCAAGTGCTGTCCCAATATGGCGAATCGCAACATCGATCGGAGCCCGCAGGAACCCGCGCGTGATGTGGCACGTGCGCTCGCCAAGACCGATGCGTACCGACAATCGCGAAAAGATCGCAAGAAGGTCGAGATCCTGTTCGCACACCTCAAACGGATCCTAAAGTTGGATCGTCTGCGATTGCGCGGACTGACCGGGGCACGCGATGAGTTTCTGCTCGCCGCTACCGCACAGAATCTCAGACGAATAGCGAAGTGGTTGACCTCACCGATACCAGAAACGACGCTGGTAAGCACATAACAAGGGAAGGCGAAAGTAATGGACGAGCAACAAGATCCAACGGGGGCTAGAAAAAAAGATCACCCCACACCTATCGGCGCACTATCTACCTCGCAGAACAAGCAACTAAAACGTGAGTTTTTCAACAGAATAGACCCATTGCTGCCGTTCGCTACTGCGGTGGCGCTTTCTACTTAGCGGACGTTCAAGAATAGGGCAAAAGCGGTGAGCCACGATGCCGCACGCAAAGCGCTGGTGCGGTTTCGGCGGTCTCGTTGGGGCAGCGGGGATGCTGGACGGTCGGTGTCGTCATGCGTCTGCTTTCCCGTCAGGCGCCGCGCACCATCGACTCGGCGATTTCGGTGAGTTGATCCGCAACCTGTCCCCAGCCGCTGGCGAAGCCCATCGCTTGCGACAGACTGCTAGGCCGAGGACTCGGATGTTTGACAACTCACTAGCCCAGCACTACCGTGCCTCTTGACGAAAAAGGGCGTTTTTTTGCCTATGCCCCGCGCGGAGGCTGCACGTAGGCCGACAGCCGGTCCAGCCACTCCTTATTTATTCATCCGGGCCCCCGCCATTGCAGCGGGACAGTCTAACAGGCAGGTCAGTAACAACTATTGATCGAGGGGTCGTTTAATCGCCGTGGAAGATGATCTCACCATCGCGGATCGGAGGATTGAATCAGACGCCGATTCGCTCTTACCGGGGTCGAAGCTTCATTGGTATCGAATCGACAGCGTCCTCGGCCAGGGGGACTATTGGTTTACCTATTTAGCCAGTGACCTGAACCTGGACCGTCCGGTTATTATTACCGAATACATGCCGTGCAAGATCGCCAGACGCGATACGCGCGGCGTGATTCATCCTGCTGCGGAGCATGGCGCCGAGTATAAGGCGGGGCTTGAGTGCTTCCTGACTGACGCGCAAAAGCTCGCCGGGATCAGGCATCAAAATATCGCCCAAGCGTTGAACGCCTTCGAAGCGAACAACAGCGCTTATATCGTCGTCTCGCACGAGCAAGGCAAGAAGGCGGAACAGCTCTTTGATGGCTCAACCGTGGCGGAAAAAGAGCTTCTCGCCTTCGTATTACCGATCCTGGACGGGCTCGAAGCGATCCACGCGAGCGGTTATATTCACCGCTACATTGAGCCGTCAAGCATTATCATCCGTCCAGACGGGAGCCCCGTGTTAACGGGCTTCAACCCGGGCGGCGGCGCTCTCTTCAACCCCGCTAACACGTTGACCAAGCATTTTCCATCGGGCTTCGCGCCGATCGAGCTTTACTTTGGCGATGGCGAGCTGCATGGCCCGTGGACCGATATTTTCAGCCTTGGCGCAACGCTGTACCAGGCAGTGGTTGGCGTTGCACCGGTAGCTGCAATCGAGCGGAGTCGCATGTTCGTCCAAGGCGGAACCGATCCGTTGATGTCCGTGCTGCCGGTTGGTCAAGGAAACTATAGCAATGCCTTTCTTAAAGCCATTGATCATGCGCTAGGTTTCTTACCCACGCAGCGGCCGCTGACCGTTCCGGCGTGGCGCAACGAGCTATCCGGAAAGGACTGGCATGGTATCGCTTATGTGATCCGACCTGAATCAGAGGAAGTGGCCAAGCTGCGTGACGATCACGAGACACACACGCTACGAGCCCCGGAAGATCACAAGCGGCGCGCGGCGGAACGCACCAACGAAGAGGAGCGGACCGTCAAAAAGCTCCTCGACCTCGCGCGCACCGCCATAAACGAACACGATCTGCAGACGGCTCAGACCAGGCTCGATGAGGCCGCCGGAATCGCACCGAAATCCGAAGCCGTAGCCAGCCTTCGCGACGAGCTCAAGGCGCGCGAGATCGCGGTCATACAGCAACGCCTCGTGGAGGAGACGCGGCACCTACAGGCCGAAGAGACCGCGAACAAGTTAGTTGCGCTTGGCCGCAAGGCGCTCCAGGCCAACGATATTAGAATGGCCGAAGCCCATTTTGACCAGGCCTTTGTGATCCGGCCTGAATCAGAGCAAGTGGCCAAGCTGCGTGAAGATCTCGAGACACACACGCTACGAGCCCAGGAAGATCACAAGCGGCGCGCGGCGGAACGCACCAACGAAGAGGAGCGGACCGTCAAAAAGCTCCTCGACCTCGCACGCACCGCCATAAACGAACACGATCTGCAGACGGCTCAGACCAGGCTCGATGAGGCCGCCGGAATCGCACCGAAATCCGAAGCCGTAGCCAGCCTTCGCGACGAACTCAAGGCGCGCGAGGTCGCGGTCATACAGCAACGCCTCGTGGAGGAGACGCGGCACCTACAGGCCGAAGAGACCCCGAACAAGTTAGTTGCGCTTGGCCGCGGTCGGACGGGCAACCAGGCACGGCCCGCCGTTGCAGGGAGGAGGGACGGGAAAATTGAGCGCATCCCGACGTTAAATCGATCATTACAACCAGCGGATGTTCCAGTGAACACTCCGATAACGAACGACCGAGTAAGGAGTACGGTCGATCCCTCCAATGAAACGGCGGGCGGCAGTCCTCCCGAACGGGACGTGCGACGACGGCACCGCGGCAAGTGGCTCGGGTACTCTGCCGCGATCGCAGGGATACTGGGTCTGGGGCTCTCCTTGGCATGGATGCGTCCGGGTTCGTTTGCTATCCTTTACGATGCAGCAGAGGGATGGCTTTCCCAAAACCTCTTGCGCGAGGAGGCAACCGAAACCATACCCAAGCCGGCGGCCGAAGTACCCGTACCGGAGCAGCTCGCGCCGGACAGTGTGGCACAAGGCCGTGAGGATCCAGCCGGAGAGCCCACCCTTTCCCAACCGAGCTTGGATCAGCACATCGGTACCCTCCTCGAGGCAGCGAAGGCGGATCTCGATGCCGGTCGACTAACCCATCCCCCCGGGAGGAATGCGATTGAAAAATATTGGGCGGTCCTCGCGCTTCGGCCCGATGTCGAGGAGGCGATACGAGCCATACAGGATATAGCGGCGCGGCTCATCAGCGCGGCCCGGGAAGCCCTCGATCGTAAGCAATGGGACGCGGCTCGGACCAGGCTCGATGAAGCCGCCGTGATCGCACCGGAATCGGAAACCGTAGCCACCCTTCGCAACGAGCTCAAGGCACGCCAGACCAGGCAAGTAGCGATCCGAGAGGTCACCCCCTCGCGTGTTCGTGTGAGACCGGGCGAGACCGTACGGTTTTATACCGAGTATTCTCTAACCCTTCCGGCAAGCGACAAGGAAGCTCTTGTGAAAGCCAGATGGGTGTTGCTGAGAAACGGCCGGAAAATCGGGCGAGACGGTATCGACAATCGATACGCAAGGGCAGGCCTCAATACCCAGGTAACCGAGCTGACATTACCCCCCTCTGCCGCATCCGGGCAATACACCGTCGAGCATCGGGTGCAGGTGGGTGATAGCTTCGATGTGGCGCACTCGCGTTTTGTCCTAGCGAGGTAGTGCGGCCCTGGCCTCGCTATCCGTAGTGTTGTTTATAACAACAGTCAGCACTTTCCGGTTCGAGAATTCGGCAACCTAGACACGGATGTTTCAAGGGTACGAGGACGCTTAGAAGTCGACTAATCTGGCGTAGTGTATAATCCCGGTGACGTGCCCCAGCACTCGGCGTCTGCGCGCATGAGCTGGGCCCGGCTGCTCAAGCGGGTGTTCGGGGTATAGGGGATAGGAAATCAAAGTCAGCCTCGCTTCCCCGATCCCCTATTCCCGATCCCCGACTTTCACCTCCTGTCACATGTAGGACATTCGTTGACATCAGAATGGGCCTTTGTCCGATTTCAACCGTCTATTGCGGCGCGACAATAAGCGGTCATGCTGCAAGCTCATGTCGGGCGGCGGGTTTGAGCACTAAATCCAGAGAGGAGACACCGATGCAAAATCCTTCACAACAATTTATTGAACTCGGCAAGCAGAACTTCGCGATCTTGATGCGCTTCACCGATTTGTCGCTGCAAGGCGCGTCCCGTATTTTCAGGGCGCAAACCGAAGCCGCGAAAGAAGTCTATGCCGAGAACGCGAAACGAAGGCGTCAGCCGGAATGTCGATCAGATCACTCAGTTCGCCCAGCGCGCGGCGCAGGAAACGCAAGAGACCGCGCACGACATCGAGAATCAGGCCGGCAAAACCGGTGAAGTAGCGCAGCGCGGCGCGTACAAAACAGAAACTAAAAATGAGAATCGCTGCAGACGGCCCCTCTGCCGGACTGTTTCGCACCGACGATCGCGGACTGCATACATTCGTCGATAAACGCTGGTGCGAAATGGTGGGTTTAACTCCGCGGCAAGGCGCAGGGACAAAGCTGGGTGCAGGCCGTTCGCCCGGCCGATCGCGACCGTGTGCTCGTCGACCAGTGCTTCGCTCCAGCCCGTTAGCGTGCGGTACCTGTCCAGCAGCGCGTCGGGATCGGCGAGGGTGCCGTCGTAGGCGAAGTTCGCCTGGAGGATGTGCATGTCCCGCAGCTCTCGGCTCTGGTTCTAGCGGGCCTGCGGCCCAGCGAGGGCCTCCTGTCACCGCGCCGAAAGGAAGCGCAGAATCTCGCGCATCAGCCGCTCCCCCTGATCCGTGCCGAACACGAACTGAGCGTGCGCGGAGCCGTCGAGGACGACCAACTCTTTCGGCTCCGGAGATCGCTGGTACTGCCGGCGAATCTTCGGAAGTCTCAGGCCCGCGTCGTTGGCGTCGTCGCGCGTCACGATGAACAGCTTGCGACCGATCAATTTTTTGGGCGGCCCGTAGGCGCTGTGCGCCAGTAGCACGGCGCGATCGATCTCGCCGGGCGTCGCGAGGCCGAGGGCGTCTTCCGTCGCGTCGCCTCCTATGCTTGCACCGACCACCGCCACGGTCTTTGCGCCTGTCTTCCGCAGATAGCGCACAGCGGCCAGCACGTCGAACGACATGGCCTCGCGGTTGGCGGACAGCGGGCCATCGCGGGACAGGCCGAACCCTCGCAGGTCGATCGCGAGCACGCGAAAGCCTGCCTTCACGAGTATCTGCGCCTGCTCCTTCCAATCACTCTTCGTCTTCCCGCCTCCATGGACCAGCACCACGCCGCGATCACTCGCTCCGTACAGGTCCGCGTGGATGATCCACCCGTCCTGCGCGGGAAACGAGATCCGGTCCTGTGCCCCGATGAGGATGATTATAGCGAGGACGGCCAGGATCGCCGCGATCGCCAGGGCGGACTGTGGCGTGAGCTTGGTACGCATGAAAGGGTCCGTTAGGTTGTCGCAAATAAACGCAGGGCCGCGCCACCAACCACGAAGCACCGTCCCTGGCGCACCGCGGCGCAGCGCGGGCGTAGTCGGCGGCGAGCAGAGATATGTAGCGGCGGGTATGGGGCGGGGGTTAATAGACTATCTCGCGTGTACACGCGGCCCATCGCTGAAATTCCACCCGGACTTTCAACAGAAGGTGTCTTGCACTGCGTATTTCATCGGCTCGGATGGTTTCGCCTATGCGTATGACGCTATCGCCAGTGCAATACAAGCCCGTCACCCAGATCTTTGGCGGGCGGTAGATCAAGATAATCAGGTTATCGATATCCTTGTGCAGAAGCATAAGGATACGCGTGCCGCTGCGCGATTCTTTAAGAAGATGCTTAAGCACCAAGGCCGAACACCTCGGCGCCTAGTCACCGACAAACTTCGACGTTACGGTGCTGCCAGAAATAAGATCATGCCATCGGTCGTACATGACCAGGACCCGCTATGCGAACAACCGCGCTGAAGCTTCCCATCAGCCCACTCGACAACAGGAACGGCAGATGCGCGGATTCAAATCAGCCGGACAGGCACAGCGGTTTCTCGCTGTGCATGGTCAGGTGCACAACCTCTTCCGAGTGGGTCGTCACTTAATGCGGGCGCACCCCTACCGACTGTTCCGTGCACGCTCGTATTCGATCTGGCGACAGACTACCTGTGTTTGTTAACTAAGAAACAGAACCGCCGATCCCGGAAATACACGTCTCGGATCCCTCAATTTGACAGAACCCTTTCCGCAGTACACAGGGCTGGTGCATAAAGCAGGCTTAATCGCATACCATTACACTTTGGAATACAAAGTGGCAGATGCTCCTTCTGCGCCAATTCGGTTCGGACGGACTCTTCACCGATGCCGCGGACTGGGGGCTTGAGCTCTTCCGCGGAAGTTCCATTGCGCTCGAACTGGCATTTCAGAAAGCGGGGTATTGATATGGCGGTTGAATCAACGACCATGCCGGCAGGCACTGCGCTCATTCCCTTCACGCTGCCGGATGTTGACGGCAGGTCCGTGAATATCCTGGACTACAGAGACAACCTCCTTGTTGTTTTCACGTGCAATCATTGTCCGTATGCCAAGGCTTCGTGGCCCACCTTGACCGATCTCCAAAAGCGTTATGCAAAAGACGGATTCCAGGCCGTTGCGGTGAATCCCAACAACAACCCGGCGTTTCCCGACGACAGGTTCGAGGCGATGAAACCCTACGCAGAGTCCATCGGATTGAATTTTCCGTATCTCTTCGACGGAGACCAGAAAGCGGCCAGCGCCTATGGAGCCGAGTGTACGCCGGACCCGTATCTGTTCAAGGATGGAGCACTGTATTATCACGGCCGGATCAATGACAACTGGCAGAAGCCGGAAGGAGTAAAAGAGAAAAGCCTGGAAAACGCAGTCCTCGCCGCGCTCGGCCGGGGGCAGCTCCCCGGTAAGATTTTTCCGAGTATCGGCTGTTCCATCAAATGGGTGGCGTAAGATCGGCCACGCGACCTATCCAACTACTCCACGAGTGGATCTCTCGGGTAAGACCGGTCGTAGCGAACGGGGGCTAAACAGCGAGAGGAGGGCTCGGCAGGGAAAAGTTCGACGTTCTGTCTTAGTAAAAGAGCATCAGTTCAGCCCAACACGAACAAGAGGCGGAAGGTTGTTATTTTTCCTCACTAGGAATATCCAGATGCGCCAGCCAAAAAATGACTTTGCGAGAGGTGAGCAGGTCAACTGTCAGACAAAGGAAAGCGGGGTGTAAATTAAACGGCAGTGGTCTGGTTTCGGCTTGCAAAACCTCTCAGTAGCGACGCGTTGCTGGGGGCAAGCAGAGCCTCCGACGTGGGGCAGCGTGCCGGTCAGCCCTTCACGCACACCACCTGCTTCAACGTGTGCACCACCTCGACGAGATCGCGCTGGTTCTCCATCACCGTGTCGATGTCCTTGTAAGCCCCGGGGATCTCGTCGATGACGCCCTCGTCCTTGCGGCACACGACACCCTCGGTCTGGCGCGCGAGGTCCTCGCGGGTGAAGGACTTCATGGCCGCGCTCCGGCTCATGCGCCGGCCGGCGCCGTGGGCGCAGGACTGAAAGCTGTCCGCGGCGCCCTTGCCGCGCACGATGTAGGACTTGGCGCCCATGCTGCCGGGGATGATCCCGAGATCGCCGCGCCTGGCCCGGATGGCGCCCTTGCGGGTCACCCATACGTCGGCGCCGAAATGATGCTCGTGCTCGACATAGTTGTGGTGGCAGTTCACCGCCTCCGAGGTGACCTCGAAGGGCGGCAGGTGTCTCTGTAACGCCGCCAGGATGAGCTTCATCATCGCCTCGCGGTTCCGTGCCGCATAGGTCTGCGCAAAGCCCACGGCCTCGATGTAGTCCTCGAAGTGCTCGCTGCCCTCGGGCAGATAGGCGAGGTCACGGTCCGGGAGTTGGATGAACCAGCGCTCCATGTCGCGCCGGGCGAGATCGATGAAATAGGTGCCGATGGCGTTGCCGATCCCGCGGCTGCCCGAGTGCAGCATCACCCACACCCGCCCGTCCTCGTCGAGACAGATCTCGATGAAGTGATTGCCGCCCCCGAGCGTCCCCATCTGCAGGACCCAGTTCGTGGACTTGCCGCAGGCCTTCCGGACCCCGGGGTGCTTTTCGAGGATGCCACGGAGCAGAGGTTCGAACGGCCGCGCCGCCTCGCCGGACGCCCGCTCCTCGCGGTGCTGGCCGCGGCCGACCGGCACGTCGCGGCCGATCTGATTGAATACGAGTTGCAAGCGTTTCTCATCGAGCGCATCGGCCGTGAGCGACAGGCGCGCGGCCATCATGCCGCAACCGATGTCCACTCCCACCGCGGCCGGGATGATGGCCCGGTGGGTGGCGATCACGGACCCGACCGTGGCCCCGATCCCGGTATGCACATCGGGCATCGCCGCGACATGGTGATGCACGAAGGGCAAGGTCGCGATGTTCAAGAGCTGCTGGCGCGCCGAGCCCTCGATCTCGTCGGTATAGACCTTGACCGGGACGCGGCTTTCGGTGAGGACTTGCTTGACCGGCATGATCCTGATTGTAGCTCACAAAAAACGAACAAAAAACGATCTTGGTCCCACCTGGCGCACCGTCGAGATCCCGGAAAATGTTGTTCTCTTTCCTCATCGACAAACCCATTGACGGACCTCGGTATCCGACCTACACCCATGCCGTTAATGGGTCAAATTATTTATCCGAACGGGTCTCTTTACGCTCAAGCGTTGAACAGCGTCCTGTTGCGCTGCTGCCTATACGCAAGAGTTGGAGAAGTTCGGATATCCGGCAACGGAGACGGATCGCTCCGCTATGCTGCCCACCTCCCGAAATATCTTTCAGTGCCTACTTTGGTCTATCGGTGTGTGGTGCAGCGTTACGGAAAGCAGATCGGGATCAAAGGGGTGCGGTTCGGAGCGCACGCCCTCCGAGCCGCGGCCGCCACCAATGACCTCGATAACGGGGCAGACATTGCTAAGGTCCAGGAATGGCTGGGACATGCTAATGTCTCGACCACGCGGATCTACGATCGCCGCAAGATGCGGCCGGAAGAGGGCCCGACGTTTAAGGTGGCGTATTGAACCGGCCGGTGCGGACCCGCATGCCGTGGTGGCTGTTAAACAAAGGTAAGGAGATCTCGCGACGGCGCTCACGCACGCCGGGCAAACCAACAAGAGGGTTAAGGTAGCTTTGCCCGAGCAAAAATAACCCAAACGGGCTGGACAGCTTCACCGTCCGGCCCTTTTTGATTTAGAAATTCTACCCCAAACTGTTACACTGACTTTTCGTTGAAGGAGGCCACCATGTCTGATTCAACTCAGGTAGCAAGCATTGAGCTCAGGCCGAACGGCCCTTACCTGGTTAACGGCATGACGGATTGCCGCAACTCGAAGGGCGAGCCGATCCGAACCGAGCCGACGATGTACCTGTGTCGCTGCGGCGGGTCGAAGAACAAGCCGTTCTGCGATGGTACACACAAGAAGATCGGTTTTTCCGGGGAGCGCTTGAGCGATCCATCAGCAAGCAAGACCGATGACTACGTGGGCAAGGAACTCACCATCCATGACAACCGGTTTATGTGCTCACACGCAGGGTTTTGCACCGAGCACTCACCGAATGTCTTCAGCCTGAAGACGGAACCCTGGATCAACCCCGACGGCGATCCCGCAGCCAAAACCATGGAAACCATCACAATGTGTCCTTCCGGGGCGCTGAGTTATACCTTGAATAACATCCTGTGCCGGGATCAAGTGCGTACGCCGTGCATCCATGTGATGAAGGATGGGCCCCTGTTCGTGGTCGGTAGCCCAGAACTGAGGGGTGAAGCCCGCCCACTGTCCCCTGAGCATTACACGCTGTGTCGCTGCGGCGCGTCGAAGAACAAGCCGTTCTGCGATGGGTCGCACTATCACATGGGGTTCAAGGATGATAAAAACTGATTGTGCAACCGGGATATCACGATTGCCATTGGACCGGTCACGGTGATGCCAGACCAATGGCTCCCGCGCATCTTTGGCAGTGAGGCCGATGAGCCCATGCCGGAGTTTCCCTCAAGGTCGTCAAACGTGTCATCGATCTCATTATGCGGCTGTACAGCTCTGTCATCATGGCGCTTGAGATCGCTCCCCAGGATTTTAGCCCGAGCTTCTCCACCCGCGAAGTCGAAGGGAAGAGCTACACTATCGTCGATGAATGGTGCAGCGGGTTCCTGCAGGGCATTCGCTTAACCCAGGAGGCATGGCAGCCACTGTTGGATGAGCAGCCAGTCTTGCGACCGTTCCAACTCTTTGCGACCCCGGAAGGCTGGGGCGAACTTGCGGCAGCTCCGGATGAACCCGCGATGGATGCCGAATGGTCGAGCATGATTGCCCCGACGGTCCACGCGCCATTCACGCTTACTGGCTACCGTATCGCGAAGCGACCGCCACACCCTTGCCTCCACGGCGGTCCAAACCAATCGCCGCGAAGTCGAGAGCAGGACGCAACACGTCTTGTCCGTGCGGCAGCGGGAAGAAATACAAAGTCTGCGTTCGCATGGCGACCGAGAATGGCACCTGGGGCTACACTCGAATCCAGGGCGCGCTAGCCCGGATTTCTCACCGATAGCCAAGAAAAAGGCCGTATCTCGTGGCATAATATGTGTTCGATCAGCATGTTATGCACAATGACGAGGACGGCCTTATGGAAACACAGTGTAACGGGTGGCG
>JALZJW010000118.1 GCA_030859565.1 Pseudomonadota bacterium | reverse complement strand
ATCGTTAACGCCGCCGTCAACGTCGTCTTCCCATGATCCACATGCCCTATCGTCCCTACATTCACATGCGGCTTCGTTCGCTGAAATTTCTCCTTGGACATAACTCAGTTCTCCGCTTTCGTTCGTCGCTACCGGGCCTGCTTCGTCACGGCTTCCGCGATACTCGCCGGCGCCTCGCTATACTTTGCGAATTCCATCGTATAGGTGGCTCGTCCTTGGGTGGCGGAACGCAGATCGGTCGCATACCCGAACATTTCCGCCAGCGGCACCTCCGCGCGAACTATGCGGCCCGCGGGAGAATCCTCCGTACCCTGCAACACGCCTCGGCGGCGGTTCATATCCCCATTTACGGTCCCGAGGTATTCCTCGGGCGTCACGACCTCGACTTTCATTACCGGTTCCAAGAGTACGGGCTTACCGTGCGCCGCGCCATTCTTAAACGCCATGGAGCCGGCGATCTTAAACGCCATTTCGCTCGAGTCGACTTCATGGAAAGACCCATCATAGACTATCGCCCTGATATCTACGACCGGATATCCAGCCAGCACGCCGTTACCCAACTGTTCGCGAATGCCTTTCTCAATTGCCGGAATGTATTCCCTGGGAATCGCACCGCCCACGATCTCGTTCACGAATTCAAACCCTTCCCCCGGCGCCCTTGGCTCCAAACGCAAGAGCACATGGCCGTATTGACCCCGGCCGCCCGACTGTCGAACGAACTTTCCTTCCGCCTTATCCACGATCTTGCGGATGGTTTCCCGGTAAGCCACCCGCGGTTTCCCGACGTTGGCCTCAACCTTGAACTCCCGCTTCATCCGCTCGACGATGATCTCAAGGTGCAACTCGCCCATACCCGAGATAATCGTCTGAGCGGACTCCTCATCCGTATGCACACGGAAAGACGGATCCTCCGCGGCCAGCTTCGAGAGGGCCATGCCCATCTTCTCTTGGTCGGCCTTGGTCTTCGGTTCCAATGCCACCGAGATGACCGGATCGGGGAACACCATCCGTTCTAAGGTGATGATCTTGTTGACAGCGCACAAGGTATCGCCGGTCGTCACGTCCTTGAGGCCCACCGCCGCCGCGATATCGCCGGCCCGGACTTCCTTGATCTCTTCGCGGCTATTGGCGTGCATTTGCAGCAAGCGGCCGATGCGTTCCTTTCTGTTTTTTAGAGGGTTATATACGGTGTCGCCGCTTTGCAGCGCCCCCGAATAGACGCGAAAGAACGTCAGGGTGCCCACGAACGGGTCGGTCATGATCTTGAAGGCCAGCGCGGCATAAGGCGCGTCGTCCGAGGGCGGCCGGGTTTCCTGAGTCTTACCGTCGTCCAATGTGCCCTCGATGGGCGGAACATCAACCGGCGCCGGAAGTAATTCGATGACCGCATCGAGGAGCGCCTGCACGCCCTTGTTTTTGAACGCCGAACCGCACAGCACGGGAACGATTTCGTTTCTAAGCGTCCGCATCCTCAGACCCCGATAGATGTCCTTCGGATCAAGCCCCCCCGCATCAAGGTACTTTTCCGTCAGATCCTCGCTCGCGTCGGCCGCTGCTTCCACCATTTTGTCGCGCCACTCGGCACACAACGCCTTCATCTCAGCGGGTATTTCGCGTTCCTCATAGCGCGTCCCCTGCGACGATGGGTCCCAATAAATGGCCTTCATCTTGATGAGATCGACCACGCCCTCGAACTTTTCTTCCGCACCGATCGGGATCTGGACCGGCACCGCCGCGCTGCCCAGACGCTCGCGGATCTGCCGCACCACGCGCAGGAAATCGGCGCCCGCGCGGTCCATCTTATTAATAAATGCCAATCTCGGAACCGAATACTTGCTGGCTTGGCGCCACACAGTCTCGGACTGCGGCTCGACACCCCCAACGGCGCAAAAAACGCCCACCGCACCATCGAGGACGCGTAGCGAGCGCTCGACTTCGATGGTAAAGTCGACGTGACCCGGCGTATCGATGATATTGACCCGGTGCTCGGGGTACTGGTTACCCATACCGCGCCAGAAACACGTGGTCGCCGCGGCGGTGATCGTGATTCCGCGTTCCTGCTCCTGCTCCATCCAGTCCATCACGGCGGCGCCGTCATGGACCTCGCCAATTTTATGCGACACCCCGGTGTAGTAGAGAATACGCTCGGTCGTGGTCGTCTTGCCCGCATCGATATGAGCCATGATGCCGATATTGCGGTAGCGTTCGATGGGGGTTAACCGGGGCATGATGAGACACTCTATCGCTACCAACGGGCGCTACCAGCGATAATGCGCAAAGGCGCGGTTGGCTTCCGCCATACGGTGAGTGTCTTCCCGCTTCTTAACCGCCGTCCCTCGATTCTCCAAAGCCTCCAGAATCTCGGCGGCAAGCCTCGATCCGAAGGTCTTCTCGCCGCGCTTGTCCGAGGCATCGACCAGCCACCGCATCGCCAGCGTCGTACGGCGTTTGGCGCGCACCTCGACCGGCACTTGGTAGGTGGCGCCGCCGACGCGCCTCGACTTGACCTCAACGCGTGGCCGGATGTTGTCGAGCGCTTGCTTGAACGCCGCTAGAGCATCGCTTTGCCCCTTGGCGGCCACTTGCTCCAAGGCTCCGTACACAATCCTTTCGGCGAGAGATTTTTTTCCCTGATTCATGACCATGTTTATAAATTTCGCAATCGCCTCATCGCCGTATTTCGGATCAGGCAAAATGACTCGTTGTTCAGCGACGCGTCTTCTAGACATAGCGAGCTATCATCCGCAGTATTTCTACTTCCAAAAAACTAAGAGTTTGTGAAAAAACCGTCGCGAGCGAAGGGAGGTCGCGTTCCGCCGGAGCGCAGGAACCGGAGTGTATATTGAAATACATGAGGATTCCGAGTACCGCCGGAACGCGAGATCCCGAGCGTAGTAGGTTCTTTCACAAACTCTAAGACTTCGGGCGCTTGGCACCGTACTTCGATCGCCCTTGCCGGCGCGCCGCGACGCCCGACGTATCCAAGATGCCTCGTACCGTGTGATAGCGAACCCCGGGAAGGTCCTTAACCCGTCCGCCACGGATCAGGATCACCGAGTGTTCCTGTAAATTGTGTCCCTCTCCCCCGATGTAGCTCGTCACTTCATAGCCGTTGGTGAGCCGCACGCGCGCGACCTTCCGCAGGGCCGAGTTCGGTTTCTTGGGTGTGGTCGTATAGACGCGCGTACAGACACCGCGCTTCTGCGGACACCCTTCGAGCGCCGGCACGGTACTCTTTAACCGCTGTTGTTTCCGTGGACGCCTGACCAGTTGATTGATCGTAGCCATTCGTTAAAGCACCTTGTGCGGCGATTAATTCCGGCCGCTTCTAAAAAAAACAACAGGCCGGATCGCTCCGGCCTGTCAAATCTATGGGATTCTAATAATTCGATTCACCCACTGTCAAGCTAAAACTGGCCTAATCTATCACGATCTCGCGCTGCTCCATGCACGCCGTTTCCCTAACCCGCCGCCACATCCGCCCCGCCGAGATCGGCGAAGCGGGTTGCCAGATCCGCGGGTTGCTCACGTTGGCTGCGCCGCTCCCCGTGAAAGGCGAATCCCGTCCCGCCCGGGATCAATCGCCCAACGATGACGTTCTCCTTGAGCCCGCGCAGCTCGTCGCGTTTCCCGGTCACCGCCGCCTCGGTCAAAACCCGCGTCGTTTCTTGGAAGGACGCCGCCGAGATGAACGATTCGGTGGCCAAGGAAGCCTTGGTAATTCCGAGCAGCATCTGCGTCCACCGCGCCGGTTTCTTGCCATCCCGCGCGCCGCGTTCGTTTTCATCGAACACCCGCTCCTTTTCGGCGTGCTCACCCAGGAGGAAGCGCGTATCGCCGGGGTCGGTGATTTCCACCTTGCGCAGCATTTGGCGCACAATGACCTCGATATGCTTGTCGTTGATCTTCACCCCTTGCAGGCGGTATACGTCCTGCACTTCATTGACGATGTAATTCGTCAACGCATAGACGCCTTTCAGGCGCAAAATATCGTGCGAGTCCGGCGCGCCATCCACGATCACTTCGCCCCTCTCGACATGCTCTCCTTCAAACACGGCGACTTGACGCCATTTCGGAATAAGGATCTCCGTTTGCTCGCCCGCCTGGTCGGTGAGCACCAAACGTTGCTTCCCCTTGGTGTCGCGGCCGAAGCTGACCGTCCCCGAGACCTCGGCAAGGACGGCGGCCTCTTTCGGCCGGCGCGCCTCGAACAGATCGGCCACGCGTGGCAATCCCCCCGTGATGTCGCGGGTTTTCAAGGACTCCTGGGGCAGTCTCGCGATGACATCCCCGACTTTCACGCTGGCGCCGTCCTCGACATTCACAATAGCCCGCGGCGGCAGGAAATAGTGCGCTGGGATCTCCGTGCCCGGGATCTTGAGATCCGTACCCTCGGCGTCGACAAGCTTGACGACCGGCCGCAGGTCTTTGGCGCTGGACGGCCGTTGTTTCGGATCCATCACCACGATGCTGGTCAGACCGGTGATCTCATCGATGTGCCGGATCACGGTGACCCCTTCGACGATATCCGCGAACCCCACCACGCCCGCCACTTCCGTAATAACGGGGTGCGTATGGGGATCCCAAGTGGCGATCACCTGCCCGGGCTGAGCCTCGAACCCGTCGGTAACCGTCAGCACCGCGCCGTAAGCGACTTTGTAGCGTTCGCGCTCCCGCCCGAACTCGTCCACGACCGAGATTTCGCCCGACCGGGACGCCGCGACGTAGGTCCCCGTTTCGTGCTTGAGCAATTTGATGCTGTGGAGCCGGATAACTCCCTTCGACTTGGCTTCGATGCTGTTTGCCGCCACCGCCCTCGAGGCGGCGCCGCCGATATGGAAGGTCCGCATGGTCAACTGTGTGCCGGGCTCGCCGATCGACTGCGCCGCGATCACCCCGACCGCTTCGCCCACGTTAACCAGATGCCCGCGCGAGAGATCGCGCCCGTAGCAGGCGCCACACACTCCATAGCGCGTCCGGCAGGTGATCGGCGAACGCACCTTCACCTGGTCCACACCGGCGGCCTCCATTCGCTCGGCCCAGCGCTCATCCAATAGGGTGCCGGCGGGCACGACGACCGCACCCTCGCCCGCCCGGCGTACATCCTCCGCCACCACTCGTCCGAGTACCCGGTCGCGGAGGTGCTCCACGACATTACCGCCTTCGATGATCGGCGCCATGAGAAAACCCGTCGTGGTCTTGCAGTCCTCTTCGGTGACCACGAGGTCTTGCGCCACATCCACCAGGCGGCGGGTCAGATAGCCCGAGTTGGCCGTTTTTAAGGCCGTATCGGCAAGGCCCTTGCGCGCGCCATGCGTCGAGATGAAATACTGTAAGACGTCCAGGCCTTCCCTGAAGTTGGCCGTGATGGGCGTCTCGATGATCGACCCGTCCGGTTTGGCCATCAATCCGCGCATGCCCGCGAGTTGGCGGATCTGCGCCGCCGATCCGCGGGCGCCGGAATCGGCCATCATGAAAATCGAATTGAACGAGGTCTGGCGGATGTCCTTGCCCTGGACCTTGACCAGATCCGTACCGAGCTTGTCCATCATCGCTTTAGCCACTTGATCATTCGTATGCGACCAGATGTCGATGACCTTGTTATAGCGCTCACCCTTGGTGACCAGGCCCGACGCATATTGCCCCTCGATCTCCTTGATCGCATCTTCCGCCCTACCGATGATCTCTTTTTTCTCCTCCGGGACCACCATATCGTTTACGCTGATGGATATCCCCGCGCGTGTGGCATGATTAAAACCCGTGTACATGAGCCGATCCGCGAAGATCACAGTATCCTTGAGACCCAATTGACGATAACAGGCATTGATCAGATTGGAGATGGAGCGCTTATTCAGTTCCTTGTTGATGAGGTCGAACGGAAGCTCCTTGGGCAGCACTTGCGATAACAAAGCCCGTCCGACCGTGGTCTCGACGAGCCGCAAAACCTCGCGGCGCTGCCCGAATTGGTCTTGAACGACCTCGCGGATCCTCACCTTGATGCGGGCGTGCAGATCGGCCGAACCGCTCGCATGCGCGCGATGCACCTCATCGAGATCGGCCAAAGCCATACCTTCGCCGCTGGCCCCGGCACGCTCCCGGGTCAGGTAATACAAGCCCAAAACGACATCCTGCGTCGGCACGATGATGGGTTCGCCATTGGCCGGCGAGAGTATGTTATTGGTCGACATCATCAAGGTGCGCGCCTCAAGCTGAGCTTCGATCGACAAGGGCACGTGCACCGCCATTTGATCGCCGTCGAAGTCGGCGTTAAAGGCCGTGCAAACCAAGGGATGCAGTTGGATCGCTTTGCCTTCGATGAGCACCGGTTCGAAGGCCTGTATCCCGAGCCGGTGCAAGGTCGGCGCGCGGTTCAGCAGTACCGGGTGCTCGCGGATCACGTCCTCGAGGATGTCCCATACCTCCGGGCCCTCGCGCTCCACCATCTTCTTCGAGGCCTTGATCGTGGTGGCCATGCCCAGGCGTTCCAATTTGCTGAAAATGAAAGGCTTGAATAATTCCAGCGCCATCTTTTTGGGCAACCCGCATTGGTGCAGCTTCAAGGTCGGCCCCACCACGATCACCGAGCGCCCGGAATAATCGACGCGTTTGCCGAGCAGGTTCTGCCGGAACCGGCCCTGCTTGCCCTTGATCATGTCGGCAAGGGACTTCAGGGGTAGCTTATTGGTCCCCGTGATGGCGCGGCCCCGGCGTCCGTTATCGAGCAGCGCGTCCACGGCCTCTTGCAGCATGCGCTTCTCATTGCGGACGATGATGTCCGGGGCGCTGAGATCCAACAAGCGCTTCAAGCGGTTATTCCGGTTGATCACGCGCCGGTAGAGATCGTTGAGATCGGAGGTGGCGAAGCGGCCGCCATCGAGCGGGACCAGCGGGCGCAATTCCGGCGGCAGAACGGGCAGCACGGTCATGACCATCCATTCGGGACGGTTGCCCGAGGACACGAGCGCCTCGAGCAGCTTGAGCCGTTTATTGAGCTTCTTTAGCTTCGTTTCGGAGGCGGTGTTCGGCAGCACCTCGCGGATCTTGGCGATCTCGATCCGAAGATTGAGCGTCCGAAGGAGCGCGTGCACGGCCTCGGCGCCCATACGCGCGTTGAATTCATCGCCGTATTGCTCCATCGAATCCAGATACATTTCCTCGGTCAGCAATTGGCCGCGTTCGAGCGGCGTGGTGCCGGAATCGATGACGACGTAAGCCTCGAAATAGAGGATGCGTTCGATTTCCCGCAAGGAAAGATCCAGCAGCAAACCCATGCGTGAGGGTAATGATTTCAAGAACCAGATGTGGGCCACGGGACTGGCGAGCTCGATATGGCCCATCCGCTCGCGCCGGACTTTGGCCAGGGTGACCTCAACACCGCATTTCTCACAGACCACCCCGCGGTGCTTGAGCCGCTTGTACTTTCCGCACAGGCATTCGTAGTCCTTAACCGGCCCAAAGATTTTGGCGCAGAATAGACCGTCGCGTTCCGGTTTGAAGGTCCGGTAGTTGATGGTCTCCGGCTTCTTGACCTCGCCGTAGGACCAGGATCGGATCTTCTCCGGCGAAGCGATGCCGATAGTGATGGCGTCAAATTCCTCGCTCAGCCCCTGTTGCCTGAGGAGATTCAATAGATCTTTCAAGGCTATTCCTCCTTCCCGGGACCTTTCAGGCGGACCCGAGAAATGATGCGATGCGATAAGGCATCACTTCTGATCGAGTTCGATGTCGATTGCCAAAGAGCGTAACTCCTTCAACAACACGTTGAAGGATTCCGGCATCCCGGCTTCCACGCGGTGGTCCCCGTCAACGATGTTCTTATACATCCGGGTGCGCCCATTCACGTCATCGGATTTGACGGTCAACATCTCCTGCAGCGTATAAGAGGCGCCGTAGGCCTCGAGCGCCCACACTTCCATCTCCCCGAACCGCTGGCCTCCGAACTGCGCCTTTCCGCCCAAGGGCTGTTGCGTCACCAGACTGTACGGACCGGTGGAGCGCGCGTGCATCTTGTCATCGACAAGGTGGTTAAGCTTCAGTATATACATGTACCCAACGGTCACGGGACGATCGAAGGGCACACCCGTACGGCCGTCACGCAGGACTGCCTGGCCACTCTCGGGCAACCCCGCGAGTTTCAGCAAGTCTTTAATCTCCCGGTCCGAGGCCCCGTCAAAGACCGGCGTGGCCACCGGGACACCTTGGCGGAGATTCATGCAGAGCGCGCGGATCTCCTCGTCGCTGAATGCGGAAAACTCTTCCTGTTTGCCGCTACTGTTATAGACACGCTCTAAGAACTGCCGGATCTCGGTCATCTTGGCTGCACCGTCCAACATCTTCCCTATGCGCTCCCCGGCGCCTTTCGCCGCCCACCCGAGGTGTGTCTCCAGTACCTGGCCCACATTCATGCGCGAGGGAACGCCCAAGGGGTTGAGCACGATATCAATCGGGGTGCCATCTTCCATGAACGGCATGTCCTCGACGGGCACGATGGTTGAAATGACGCCCTTGTTGCCGTGCCGGCCGGCCATCTTGTCACCGGGTTGAACACGGCGTTTAACCGCGAGATAGACCTTGACCATCTTCAGCACACCGGGGGCAAGATCATCGCCTGAGGTTATTTTCGAACGCTTTTCCTCGAAGCGGCGATCGAACTCTTGCTGTTGCTGGGCGACCAACGCCGCCAAACGATCGAGCTGCGCCTGCACCTCTGCACTGCGTACTTTGAGGTCGAGCCACTTCTCGCGCTTCAGCCCTTCTAAATAGGCCTGGGTGATCTTGGTTCCGGTCTTCAGACCACCCGGACCTCCGTCGGCTACCTTGCCGAGCAGGGCTTTCTCGATGCGCTGATAAACATCATCTTCCAGGATCCGCAGTTGGTCATCGAAGTCTTGCTTGACTCGCATGAGCTCCGCCGTCTCGATCTCCAAGGCCCGGGCATCCTTCTCTATCCCGTCGCGCGTAAACACATGGACATCGATCACCGTCCCGCTCATCCCCGAGGGCACCCGTAGCGAGGTGTCCTTCACGTCGGAAGCCTTTTCACCGAAGATCGCCCGAAGCAGTTTCTCTTCAGGCGTCAGTTGCGTCTCGCCTTTCGGTGTGACCTTGCCCACCAGAATATCACCGGGGTTGACTTCGGCGCCGATATAGACGACTCCCGACTGATCCAGCTTTCCGAGCGCGCTCTCGCTCACGTTCGGAATATCCCCCGTGATCTCCTCCGGTCCGAGCTTGGTGTCGCGGGCGATGCAGTTGAGCTCTTCGATGTGAATGCTGGTGTAGCGGTCCTCTTCGACGACGCGCTCGGAAATCAGAATCGAGTCCTCGAAGTTGTAACCGTTCCAAGGCATGAAGGCCACCAGCATATTCTGCCCGAGCGCAAGCTCGCCGAGATCGGTGGCGGGGCCATCGGCCAGCACATCGCCTTGCGCGATCCGATCGCCCGGCCGCACCAGGGGCCTTTGGTTGATGCAGGTGTTCTGGTTAGAGCGGGTATATTTGGTAAGATTGTAAATATCGACGCCCGGCTGACCCGCATCGGTGTCGTCCTCCTCGCTCCTTACCACGATCCGGCTGGCATCCACCGAATCGACCACGCCGCTGCGTTCGGCCACCACCGCGACGCCCGAGTCGAGCGCGACGGCGCGTTCCATACCGGTCCCGACCAGCGGCATCTGCGCGCGCAGCGTAGGCACGGCTTGGCGCTGCATGTTGGATCCCATGAGCGCGCGATTGGCATCGTCATGCTCGAGGAAGGGGATGAGTGACGCCGCCACCGACACGATCTGCTTCGGCGAGACATCCATGTACTCGACCTTATCGGGCGTCGACAAGGTGAATTCATTCTGATAGCGGCACGAGACCAGGTCATCGATGAGCCGGCCGCCGGCATCCAGCTTTGCGTTTGCTTGGGCGATGACGTACTGGCCCTCCTCGATAGCGGACAGGTATTCCACCTCGGTCGTCACTTTGCTGTCCGCGACTTTTCGGTAGGGCGTCTCGAGGAAACCGTAACGGTTAGTCCGCGCGTACACCGCGAGCGAATTAATCAAACCGATATTCGGTCCTTCCGGCGTCTCGATCGGACACACCCGGCCATAATGGGTGGGGTGCACATCGCGCACCTCGAAACCGGCCCGCTCGCGGGTAAGTCCCCCGGGACCGAGCGCGGAGATGCGGCGTTTGTGCGTGACCTCCGACAGCGGGTTGTTCTGATCCATGAATTGCGACAACTGACTCGAGCCGAAAAACTCCTTGATGACCGCCGACACCGGTTTCGCGTTGATGAGCTCCTGCGGCATGGTCCCTTCCGACTCCGCAAGACTCAAGCGCTCCCTGACTGCCCGCTCGACCCGCACCAAGCCGATGCGAAACTGGTTTTCGACCATTTCGCCCACGCTACGCACGCGCCTATTTCCAAGGTGGTCGATGTCATCGACGGTTCCGTTTCCGTTACGGATATCGATTAACACCCTGAGCACATCGATGATGTCTTCCTTCGACAGAACGTTTGCTCCCTCCGGCTCCGCGCGCCCGACCCGCCGATTGAACTTCATGCGGCCCACCGCGGATAAATCATAGCGGTCAGGGCTGAAAAACAGGTTCTTAAACAGACTATCGGCGGCTTCCCGTGTCGGCGGTTCGCCGGGACGCATCATGCGGTAGATTTCCACCTGCGCCTCCCCCGCGGAGCGCGTGGGATCGACACGCAAGGTGTCCGAGATGTAAGACCCGCGGTCCAAATCGTTGGTATAGATCGTGGTGATGGACGTAATGCCGCAGGGGCTGCATTTTTCCAAGAATTCGTGGGTGACCGGGTCATTGGCTTGTGCGGCGATCTCCCCGGTATTGGAATCCACGACATCGCTGACCAGCACCTTTCCGAGCAGGTAATCGCGTGGCACCACGATGTGCTTTAGTCCTGCCCTCTTGAGGGCATTGACGTGCCGAACCGTGATACGCCGGTCCTTCTCGACCAGAATCTGATCATGATCATCCTTGATATCGAAGGCCAGCGTCTCGCCCCGCAGCCGTTCCGCGATGAGCTCCATTTTGATCGTGCGTTTGCTGATCTCAAAGACCATCTTTTCGAAGAAAACGTCGAGGATTTCCGCGGGGGAGTAACCGAGGGCGCGCAGTAGGATAGTCGCCGGGATCTTCCTGCGCCTATCGATGCGCACGAACAGGTAGTCCTTGGGATCGAACTCGAAATCCAGCCATGAACCCCGATAGGGGATGACCCGCGCCGAGAACAGTAATTTACCCGAGGAATGCGTTTTGCCTTTATCGTGCTCGAAAAAGACACCAGGCGATCGATGTAACTGCGAAACGATGACCCGCTCGGTGCCGTTGATGACGAAGGTGCCGTTGCTGGTCATGAGCGGCAATTCGCCCAGATAAACTTCTTGCTCCTTGATATCCTTGACGGTGCGTGCCGCGCCCGACTCCTTGTCATGGATAACGAGCCTGACCTTCACTCGCAAGGGCGCGGCATAGGTGAGCCCTCGCACCTGACATTCCTTCACGTCGAATATAGGCGTACCGAGGCGGTAGCTGACATATTCGAGCAGCGCGTTTCCGGAGTAGCTCACGATCGGAAAAACCGATGTAAACGCGGCATGCAAGCCCCTGTCTACGCGCGCTTCTTGCGCGCTATCGGCTTGCAGGAAATCCCGGTAGGAATCGATTTGCGTCGTCAACAAATAGGGAACCTCGAGTATGCTTGGACGCTTACCGAAATCCTTACGAATACGCTTTTTCTCTGTGTACGAATAGGCCATGGTTAAGATCCGCGTTCTAAAGGGCTATAGCACGGACGGTGACTTGGGCCACCCCCCGCATGGGCGTGAGCAGACAACCGAGACAAGGTGCCTGCTGTTACTTGACCTCGACCGTCGCACCCGCCTCTTGGAGTTGCTTCTTGATGGTTTCCGCTTCCTCCTTCGGCACCGCTTCTTTGACCGCCGCGGGCACGCCTTCGACCAGGTCTTTAGCTTCTTTAAGTCCAAGGCCGGTAATCGCACGCACCGTCTTGATCACGCCAACTTTGTTTTCTCCGAAGCTCGTTATCAGCACGGTGAACTCGGTCTGCTCTTCCACTGCGGCCGCTGGTGCCCCTCCGGCGCCGGCGGCCCCCGGCGCAACCGCGACCGCGGCCGACACCCCGAACTTTTCTTCCATAGCCTCAACAAGGTCCACCACTTCGAGAACCGTCATCTTGGAAATGGCCTCCAAGATCTCTATTTTTGACACTGCCATGATAGCTAAGCCTCCTAACTAAATGCCTGTGACGATTGAATTAAGCCGCTTGCTTTTGATCGCCTACCGC
>JALZJW010000117.1 GCA_030859565.1 Pseudomonadota bacterium | reverse complement strand
CTCTAAGGAAGCTCTGCAAAAGTGTCGCGAGCAAGCCCAGATGCGCGAAGCCGCGGAGCGAGTCGCGAGACATATCAGGTAGATAGGCGAGCGACGAGCGAGCACGCGACAAAGCAGATGGGCTGCGCAGCAACTTTTGCCGAGCTTCTCTAAAGCTTGTTCCTTACCAGCGCATAGACCTGTTCCGTCAACGCATTCGCGCCATTCGTGATTTGCTCCAGGTCCGCCAAGCGCTCCTCGACAAAACGCTTATCCTTAATCGCGCCTGCGTTGATGTAGACGTTCAGGGCGGCGCTCCGCAGTGCGGCGTAGGCGGCGAGGACCGCGACCCCCGCGTCGCTAATGACGTTGCGGTTACCCTTCTCGGCGACCCGCTGGCAGAGGGCGATCGCTTCCGCGCACGCCCGGGCGCAATTGAGCGGCACCTCGGTGGCCGCGCGCAAGGCCGATTGAATCGCCTCGCTGCGCGCGGTCTTTTGTAGGTCGGTCTCTTTCGGGAGGCCGTAGGCCACCATCACCTGATCGAACACCTCGACATCGGCGCGCACCATGCCGGTGAGACGCTCCCGCAACTCCTCGGCCCGGCGCAGGACATCCTTCATATCATCCTCGACATCGAGATAATTCTGCTTACCGATGGTCAGATCGCACACCATGCTGACCAGGGCCGCGCCCATCGCCCCCATGATCGCGGCCGCGCTCCCGCCGCCCGGCGTGGATGATTTGCTCGCGAGCTCGTCTAGAAACGTCTGTATCGATTTATCTTTAATCATCGCTCCCGCCCTCACGGCATCTTTTCGGCGCCTGGATTATACGCGAACCCGCTGCGAGACCGGAACCTCGATTGAGCGAGTTGTCCCCATGCATGGCTTGCGGTACCTTAAGCTTACGATCGGCGCCGGGCCGCCCAGCGACAGGAATCACGTCTGCTCACGATTGAGGACAATAACGATGAAAAAGTTGCTCTTCCAGTTCGATACCGACGCCCTTCCGAGCGTTTTCGACACGGTCGTGGCCTACGACGGCGGCGCTGATCACGTGACGGCGCATGGCGGGGTGACACCCGCTAATGTGGGATCGCTGGTGGAAGGCACGATTTTCACGCGCGCGCCCAAGGACAAGAAATTCACCGCGATTTTTGTCGGCGGCAGCGATCTCGGGGCGGGCCAGGAATTGTTCAAAGCGGTGAAAAAGAAGTTCTTCGGTGACTTTCGCGTCTCCATCATGCTTGACAGCAACGGCAGCAACACGACAGCCGCCGCCGCGGTGGCGAGCCTGACCAAGCAGCGTCCGGTCGCCGGGAAGAAGGCGGTGGTGCTTGCCGGCACGGGACCGGTGGGTCAGCGGGCGAGCGCGATGTTGACCCAGGAAGGGGCCGAGGTGGCCTTGACCTCACGCAAGATGGAACGCGCAGAGCTCGCGTGCCGCATGATGAAGGAGCGCTTTGGGACGGATATTACCCCGGCGGTCTGCGCTTTCGATGGACCCGAGGTCCGCGATCCGTCGGTCAGAGAGGTGTTGAAAGGCGCGCACGTGGTGCTGGCGACGGGGGCCGCGGGCGTGCATTTGCTCAATGAAGAACATTGGAAGGACCATCCGAGCATCGAAATGCTTCTCGACGCTAACGCCACACCGCCCCTCGGCCTGGGAGGCGTTGATGTGATGGACCGCGCCAAGGAGCGCTACGGAAAACTCGCCTATGGGGCCATCGGGTTCGGTGCCTTGAAGATTGCCCTGCATCGCGCCTGCATCGGCAAGATGTTCGAGCGTAACGACCAAATTTTCGATGCCGAGGAAATCTACGCCTTGGCCAAGAGCCTCGCGTAGCTAGGATGTAACGCGCTTCCCGGAGCCGTCCGATGGTTGCGGCAGTGGCGGCGGCCACCACCTTCTCCGAGATCTTGCACGCGAGCGCCGCGGACCTGCGCGAGCGGCTCGGCAAGCACAAGCCGTCCGCCCAACCACGCAAAAGACTCGGCAACGCCGCCGCGCGCCTTGGCCTCACCAAGGCACAGCTCGTGTGCGCGCTGGGCTTTAACCGCGATGCGCACGGGCTCGGAGCGGAGTTATTGGCACTCGGCTACGCCTCCTACGACGACTTGGCGCAGCATCGCAACCACGTGTTCGTCACCGATGTCTACGCGGAGATACCGCTCGACGATGTGCTCATTATCTATTCCCACGCCAAGGATGACCCCGACACTTTATCGATCTTGCAATACCTGATGCTGAGGCGGCTGTCCCAGATCGAGGCGGCGATCGACGCTCAGGTGCAGGTGTGGGTCATTGAGCGCTATAAGCGCGAGGTCCGACACATTTACCTGAATGGAATCGCTCAAATAGCGTTTGTCGAGGGCCGGCTAGAGCAAGGCCACCCCGGCTTCCGGGCGTTAGCGAATGAGCTGAAGCTCGTCATTGATAGCAAGCTTTTTAGCGGGGGCGAGATCTGTGCCCGCGAATCGCTCTTAGCCAGTGAGAAACAACGGTTGATCGAACGCGGGCTGGCGCCGGCCGCCGGCTCAAATACTCCGTAGAAAAGCATGCCGAACCCAGGCGTTTTCTATTAACAATACACCGTCCGTGCCGCTATGCTAACCCTCATTCATCGCATGTGGAGTCGATGCATCATGCCCATCGCCGGGGAAACGGGCGCGAAGCCATGTCGTTTCGAGATCGACGTCCGATGAGCCAGCACTCCCACTCGGTCGAACCCGAGCGCGGCGAGGGATCGACCGGGGCCGCCGCCGGAAACGGCGCGGCCGCGGCGCGCCGCGCCGAATTGCTCTCAGCCACGCAATCGGGAAAGCTCGCGGTGGGCTCCGTGGCGGTATTCCAGCCCGGCCAAGGTGTGGAAGAACCCCCGCCGGCGCCCCCGGATGCCGTGCAACAGCACCGCATCTGCGAGGTGCAGGCAGCGGTCTACAGGTTTCTGCGCTACGCCGCCTCGCGCCCGGACATCGAACTTGGCAAGGCGCTCATCGACAGCGTGATACCGGTCCTGCGCCGGAAGCCGGATACGCTCACGCCCGAGGAGGAGGCGGTGCTATGGGACGGCTACAATCGCTTGAGCAAGTTGGTGGCGCCGGCAACCGACGAGAGCCTGGACATCACCGATCAGATCCGGCAAGCGCGGGCGTCGCCCAGAACCGAGGCCGCGAAAACCTGGCCGGCCGTGGACTGCATCCGCCGGGAGCTGCGCAAAACCGTATACCTTTTGATCACCATGGTGGCGATGTTTTTGATCACGCAGGCCTACGTCATCTTGCTTACCGACGCGCTCCAGGACCACGCCGATCTCCGCAAAGAATACCAGTCCGTTACCGCGCACATCGGGGATCTGCGGGACGCGAGCCCCGGCATCAAGGACGATACCGCGCCCTTGAAGCCGCTCGTCGACCGCCAGGCGGACCTGGAGCGGAAGATGGAGGTCACGAGCCGCGCCGAGGCAAGGTTGATGGAGATCTGGTGGTGGCTGTACCCCGAGCCTGCCGGGGCTGTCTCCAAGGACCGCGAAGAGCAGATAAAGACCGTGCTCGCGATCGAGGGTTACGCGCGATCCCTGCTCAGCATTCTTTCCCAATATGTTATGCCTTTGATACTGGGTCTGCTCGGCGCCATCGCCTATTTGGTGCGCCGCTCGCTCTTTAACCTGGCGTACAACAGCTATGCGCTGAGCTTCGGGGGACAGTTCGGCATGCGCCTGTGCCTGGGTGGGCTCCTTGGGGTCATCGGCGGCATCATGCTCTCCCTCGATGAGGCGGAGCTCGAAACCTACAAGCTCTCGACTGTGGTCGTCGCCTTTCTCATGGGGTACAGCGTGGAGTTCGCCTTCACGCTGTTCGACCGCTTGATCGAGCGGGGAAGATCCCTATTCACACCCCAGGTGCGCTCATCCGAGACGCCGAACGCGGAACTACCGGCACCCAAGCCCTAGCTCCCCAGCAAGCCGAGCCGCAAGAGGGTGCGCTTAGAGTTTGTGAAAAAACCTACTATGCTCGGGATCTCGCGTTCCGGCGGCACTCGGAATCCTCATGTATTTCAATATACACTCCGGTTGCTCGCCCCATCCTTGGGACTCGCCCCTTCGGGGCTTGCGCTCCGTTTCGCTCCCGGCGAAACCGTCCTGCGCTCCGGCGGAAAGCCAGGGCCAGGGAATGGCCCTGTTTGGCGCCGAGGATGCAACGCGACCTCCCTTCGCTCGCGACGGTTTTTTCACAAACTCTTAGTCAATTCTTTCGAGCCCGCCGTTCACTCCGTAAGGGGTCAGCAATATCTGCCATAGTTGCGATGCCCTGAGGTCGAATATCACCTTAGAACCCACTAGATAGAACTCCCACATCCTCTGGAAGCGGAGGGGATACCGATCCGAACCCTGAAGATATGCCTTCGAATGCCGGTTCCAAGCATCCAAAGTCCTGGCGTAACCGGGGCCGAAGTTATGCCAGTCCTCCATCACCCACAACCCCTCCATCGCCTTTCCCAACTGGGCAATCGAGGGCGTCATACCGTTCGGAAAGATGTACTTGTCCACCCAGTCGTCAGGGCGTCCAACCGATACATTACCCCCTATGGTATGCAGCAGAAAGATGCCATCGTCCTTGGTAACATGCCGGACAGACTCGAAAAAGTCCGCATAGTTCTTGAATCCGACGTGCTCGAGCATGCCAACGGAGACCACGCGGTCATACGATCTCCGAGGATACTTTCGAAGCTCGCGGTAATCGTGCAGAAATATGGAGCCGAGACCAAACTTATCCTGTCCCAACCTTTGCTGCTCTCGCGATAACGTTACCCCGGTGACGTCAACGCCATAGCGATCGCTCATGTACTTCATCAATCCGCCGAATCCACAGCCGACGTCCAGGACCTTTGCTCCCCTCTGCAAGCGGAGCTTCCTGCAAATCAGGTCCATCTTGGCAAGCTGTGCGTCTTCCAAGGTCGTGGCATCCTTCCAGTAGCCGCAGCTGTACTGCATATAGGGGTCCAGCATTGCTTCGTACAGATCATTACCGATATCGTAGTGCCTCTCGGCGGAGCGTCTGCTTTTCAGGATCGTCTGCATGTTAAACAAGGTGTGTTGTAGGCTCGACACGATGCTGACGTTCTGTGAGGTCGTAACCATCCGCAAACACCTTGTCAACATGCCTTCCAGGTCCTCGCAGCTCCAATCACCATCCATGTAACCTTCGCCGATCCCGAGGCTATAGTTCCATAAAACGCGCCGGTAGAACCTCCGATGATGGACGTGGATATCATAGGGCCTGTCCCCATTGATGCGCACATCAATACCCTTTTTACCGCCGATATACTCCAGTATTCTTTTCACGGACGTTGGTATTGATAACTACGTTATACTGCGTGCGGGCATACGTTTCTCTTGTTGTCAGCTATAAAAGCGAGGATCCTCAAACTACGGATTTTGGCCAGCAAACTCGCGCGGGAGATCCTCGCTATTAAGAAGGGTAAGTATCGTTCACGCGATGTCAAGCAAGTGGAGCGCGCGATGATGTCTGCACTCAGATGGCTGGTCCGCAAAAGCCAAGTGGCGATGCTGCCTCAAGATGCGCGTTCCGTGTTGCGCGACCGACTGACCTATCTCAGCCCAGAGAAGATCTCGCGCCTGACAAGAGCGGTGGACGATGTCGTCGATCGCCAGGTCCCCGGTGACATCCTCGAGTTCGGCGTGGCGCTCGGTGGGTCGTCGGTCTTGCTGGCGCGGCGTGTCTCGCCGGAGCGCCAGTTTCACGGTTTCGACGTGTTCGGCCTGATCCCGCCGCCGAACTCGGCCAAGGACGACGCAAAGTCGAAGGAGCGATATCAAGTCATCTCCTCCGGACAATCGATCGGCATCGGCGGAGATGGCTATTACGGCTACCGCCACGATCTCTATGAGAGCGTTTCCGGAACGCTTGCCAGATTCGGACGGCCGGTCGATGGTCGCAGCGTGTTTCTGCATAAGGGGCTGTTTGCCGAAACATGGCTAAGATATGCGCGGCCGCAGGTTGCCTTCGCTCATATCGATTGCGACTGGTACGACCCCGTGGAGCTCTGCTTGAACGCCGTCCTGACGCGTCTGGCGCCGGGCGGGATCATCGCGCTGGACGATTACCACGATTATGGTGGGTGCCGGGCGGCGACCGACGAATTCCTGGGCGCGCATCCCGGCGTCTTTGCTGTGGATGACGGCCCCAACCTGATTCTTCGTCGGGTCCAGCTCCGTTAGCGCGCCATCTGCGCCAGCTCCCGCGCCCGGACGATGGCGGCCTCCATCGTGGCGGCCTGCCGCAGACTCGAAAAATCCCCTGTCCAGGCCGCGATGAAGCTGCCCAGCTTGCCGTAGGAATTGTCGAGCGCGACATGCGGGATGTCCAACAGGATCGACATGATGTGGGCATGCAGCCGGTCGGTGATGACCAGCTTGCCCTGCGACAGGATTTTCGCGCCCCTCCTATAGCGGCTCCAGGCCAGGGCGTTGTAAGTCTCGCCGGCGCGGGCCGCCGCGCGGCGGCCGGCCAGGACGCTGCGGGCGAGGCTGCCAACCTTGGTGAGGCGGAGCCGATGGCGGGCTTCCGTGAGCCAATCGGTGACGATCCTTGTCTCCTCCGTATCAGGGGGGCGAAGCGTGCCGGCTTGTTCATGATCCGTCCGCAGCAGATAGAGCAGATCGACTTTTGGCGGCACGCGCTCGGTCGGTCCGATATAGAATGCCATGTCGGGGCAAAGATGGACGGGGCAGTCGAGCTTCGCTGCGGCGAAGTCATAGGACTTGCGGTCCCGCACCAGGAGTGTGAAGCGGCCGTGCTTGTGGATGGCCCGAGCGGTTTCGGCGATCGACTCGTCATCCAAGAAATGGATCGACTGCGGCAACTGGATGATTTGCCGGTCTGGAAACCGCTCCATCAGGTCTATGCGGAAATCCTGGTGCTTGCGCCAAAGCGTGCCGAAATTGCCACCGCCATGAATCAGGATCGCGCCGCTCGGCAGGCACTCCTTGAGGGTTGCGGCCGAATAGTCCGCAAGCGAGCAGGCATAAGACGGGCGAAGGCCAAGCTCCCGCTCCAAATAGGCGACCTCTCCCAGCCATATCGCCGAATCGCCGACATTCGCATGGTCGGGGTAGTCGACCAGGGCTAACAGCCCCGCAGGGACGACTTGCGACAGCGTATCCTTGATGGATTTTTGGAGCCGGTGGATCAACGGCCCGGCTCCGACCTGGTCTTGCATGATGGTCCTTCCGACATCTGCCAAAGGCGCTGCTATTTCGCCGGTCTCTTCAAGATGCGCGTCACGAACTGGCGCCGAACGACGCCCCGGATTTGTCTCGACAGCGCCAGCAGCGCGACGCTGTAGATGACGATGCCCGCCGCGACTCCGACGAGAACTGCGACCAGCGCAACCGAGATATGCGGTCGAACCGCCGCCATGATGCACCACACCGCAAGGCCCATGATCGCGGATGCGAAAAACGGCGCGGCAATCGCACGCAACGTGATACGGGCGGTAATGCCCGCACTTTGCCGCAAGAACCAGATCTGCAACGGGAGCGTCAGGTACGCGCGTCCGACATAGGCGCAGGCCACGGCGAAAATACCGTACGGCGCGGCGAGCATGGTCAGAGCCACCGTCAGGACCAGTTGCACGATCGCAAGCGTCCGCATGTTCGCGCCCATGCCCAAGGCGCTCAGGACCGGCGAAGCGAAGTAGTTGAGGGTGAAGGGCACCACCATGAAGGCGAAGGCCTGGGCCAGGTGGCCGGCCTCCACCCATTTCGCGCCGTAGATCGCCGGCACCGCGTCCGGCGCCACGACGCCGAACCCGACCAGGGCCGGAAACGAGATGACGGCGCTGGTCGAGAGCATCCAGCGATAGGCCTTGACCATGCCCTCGCGGTCGCCTTGCAGCCGCGATAACGTCTGGAGCGCCACAGTGGTGAAGGGCTGAATCGCCCCGACGGCGATGAGTTCCGTCGTCCGCCAGGCGGTCCTATAAATGCCGACCGCCGCGGCGCTGATCATCGCGCCGACGATCACGTCCTGCACCCGGACTAGAAGCACGAAGATGATCTGGGTGATGGTAAGGTTGGCGCCAAATCCCGCGATCGTTCGCAACTGCGCGAAAGAGAAGCCGCGTCCGGGCACCCATTTGTGGGCATGCCACGACGTGATCGTGTTCACGACTTCAGTGACGAAGCGCTGGGTCACCAGGCTCCACACCCCCCAGCCCGCAAGGGCGGCGGCAATCGCCGCGGCGCCGCCGATCGTGCCGCTGACCACCGAGCGCAAGGCCAGCGATTTGTGGCCGAACTCCCGTAGGCGCAGCGCCATATGGGTGGCACCCAAAGCGACGATCGGCAGAACAAAACCAAGCGCCTGCAATGGTGCCGCGGCATCGGGCTGATCGATCAGGTCCAACATCGGGCGCGCCAATAGCCACACTGCGAGGGCAATCAGAAAGGCCATCCCCAGGTTCGTCCAGAAGACCGTGTCGGTCAGAGCGGGGGACATCGTCTTGGCTCGCGGGATGTTCTGCACCATGCCCTCGACCGCAATCACGCGGCCAATCTCCGAAAAAACGATAGCGATCGCAAAGGTGCCGATCTCGTGGGGAGACAGCAATCGCGCCAGAATCACGAAAACGACGAACGAAAACACCTGATCGGACGCAGCCCGGCACAGCGTCCACAGGATCGACGAGCGGGTCTTCTTCTTCAGATCTTCGCTGCACAGATTCTGCCCGCCGTCTTCATTGCCAGGTGGAGTCGTCACATCGGAACATTTTCTTTGCGTCGCAGCCGCCGGTCCGCTCGGGACCAATGATCATTGCTGGTCTTGAGGCTTCTGCGCCGCCGCGCCGCCTTCCGCCATCAGCCCGGCAGAAGGGATCTATAGAATCGGGTCTTGCATCGGCCAGGGCTGCCTGCGCTGTCCGGTCCGCAGGCGCCGGAACTTTGCGGCCAACCTTGCCGCTTCGCGCCGTAAGCGCTCCGTCACTCTGGCGACAAACCTCCTGAGCTTCAGATGTCGCGGGATGGCGAATCTCTCAAAGCGCGCCTCGCCGATTGTCGACTGTGCGGATTCCTCGATGATCGGGAAGGGGACGATCGCCAGGTTCGGCACCCCATGAGCCCACGACCGATCCATCTCGTCGTCGACCGGGCGCCTGACGATTCGGCATTGGGACATTAGAGTCTTGGCCGCCGATTTCGTGATCAGGTAGCCCTGGGTGCCGAAGGCATAGTCCAATAGTTCGACAATCCACCTGGAATGATCGACGAAGGTCTGCCTTAGGATCGACTGCTCGACCGGGCGCTTATAGTAGAGTCGCAGATAGTTTATGCCCATCGCGGCAAAGTCGATGCCTACGATCTTGCCGATAAATGCCCAATCGACGATGACGTCGTCCTCCAGCACGATGTACTGGTCGGCATCATCGGCCTGCAAGCTCTCCCAGGCGGCGTAGTGACTCGAATAGCAACCCAGTTCGCCCTCTCGCAGCGGCCGCCCCTTGGCGACGATCGCTTCCTGTTCGGTGTAGGTCAAAGCGGGATGCAGCACCGAATACGCGGAAAAAAAGCTCCAGGCCACGGTGGCGTTGCGTGCGCGAACCGCGAAGCGGCTGCGGCGCTCCTGCGCGTCCGGCATGTTTACGACAATAATCTTGGTGCGCGCCGCGCGACCATCCGTCGTCATATGACCGTCCAAATTATCTCGATCAGGTCTGGCCAGCACTATAGCGGCGTCTGTCTGTTGATGTATCTGCTCCTCGTGTTTACGGTCGGTGATGTCGCACATGAAACCATAGTGCCCGGCAAATTTGCCGCTGGGATCGGTGATCGCAACCAGCAGCACGCGCTGAAAGAATACCGAGCCATCCTTGCGTATTGCCTGGGCTTCAAACTCCGCTTTACCCTCGGCGCGTAAACGCTCGTAGGCCTGCAACGCGGTCGGCTGATCCTCCGGGTAAACTGTTGCTCTCCAGTCTTTACCGAGTAATTCGGAAGAGGCGTAGCCGAGCATCTGAGCATAGTGCTCGTTGACCTCGGTGTACCGCCCCCTGGCATCGAGCTTGGAAATACCCGGCATGGCGTTCGCCAGAGCCGTGTTGAGCTGCTGAATCGTCTGCTCTGAGTGTTTAAGCTCGGTAATATCATTATTGACCTCGAGGATGGCGCGCGGCAGGCCCTGGTCATTCCGGTGCAACACCCAATGGCTGGCTACGGCAATCTGTTCGCCGTCACGCCGCCGATGCAGGAGCTCGCCTTTCCACTGACTGTCCCGCCAAAGTTGCGCTCTTATGCTCGCCAGGCTCTCGGGGAACTGCGTCTGGAACAGGTCATGTGATACCTGTCCTAAGGCTTCGCCTCCGGTCCAGCCGTAGAGATCTTCTGCACCGCTATTCCAGAAGACAATGTGATCGCTGGTGTCGCGGATCAATAGGTGCGCCGAATTTAGGATCTCGGCCTGTCCCTCCAGTGGCGGCGGCTCGTTAAACCAGCGGTGCTCAACCGGTAGGTCTTTTAAGTATGCAGAATGGGCCATATACATTTCCCCCCCTCCGGGTAGTTTGACATACGAACCTATCGCTTTTTATTCGCGCAGTCCTCAGACATCCCCTCATTTTATGATGTAAGTCTCAGAGATCCGCTCATTTTATGATGTAAGTTTACTCTGTTACCCATTGATTTTGAAGCTTGGCGAGATCATGCTTTGCCGAGGTGTAAAGAGCGGAGGCGAGGTATGGCCCAGCAGAGCCTATGATCTCGGTCGTAGCGGCGAGGCGGTTCGCCATAATTTAGGCCGCTAACCTACCTGTTCTTTCGCCGTGTTCGCCGTCGGACGGCGTATATCAGGAACATTCTTGATTGTTGTAAGGGATGCGTTACAAGCTCGGCAGCGTAGCGAATCCGTCGATCGCCCCATTCGGAACAGCAGCCTGATTGGCAATCCACGGAGCGCACAAACATTCCTTGGATGAGGCCGATGTTGCAACGTAGCCCGGTAACTAAATGAGTGTATGGCGCGTGCAGTATCGAGTCAAGTCGGCGTTCGTCTTTAGGTGCATCTTTCGCAGTATTCTGCTGCGATAGGTACTCACGGTCTTAGGACTGAGCGATGCCTGCTTCGCGATGGCGCTAAGTGTTTCGCCAGACGCGATCAACAGCATGACCCGGAATTCCCTTTGTGAGAGGATCTCGTGGGGTAGTTTGCCGCCGCACTCGACGAGCTCGAGGGCGAGCCGCTTGCTCAGTTCGGAGCTTATGTATTTATCGCCCTTGAGGATGTTCTTGACGGCCCTGAGCAGTTCCTTAGGCGCCCGTTCCTTAGTCAGATAACCTGCTGCTCCGGCCTTTAGCGCCGGGAGGGCGAACTGACTGTCGCTGTACATAGATAACACGAGGATCGGCAGTTTCGGTCGTATGCGCTTGATCTCGCGTACGCAGTCAAGCCCACTCGTGCCCGGCAGCGAAAGCTCAAGCAACACCAGATCGAAGTCCTTGGTATAGATGCGCTCATGCATGCTGGCAACGTCGTGCGCCTCATCGAAGGCAACCGCTAGACCATCCTCCATAAAGATCTGTTTCACTCCTTGACGGATCAGGGGGTGGTCATCGACGATCAAGATCCTTATGGTATTGGAGATTTCTCTCTGTCCAGTTGCCTGCGCCTGAGTCGTCAAAACGTGGTTCTTGGGGGCCTCCAGTCTAACCACAGTGCCGGTGCCAGGGATGCCTATGACGTCGAGCGATCCTCCCAGGATCCGCGCGCGTTCTTGCATTCCCAGCATGCCTTGGGAGCGTGGGTTTGAAGCCTCGACGGTGCTGATGGCACGTCCGTCGTTCTGGACCTCAAGCGTCAGTACATCATCCCGCTGGGATACCCGGATGGTGACGCAGTTCGCGCCTGCATGGCGAGCTACATTGGTCATCGCTTCTTGGTAGATGCGGAACACGGTCACCGCTCGCTCTTGGGCGATATCGATTTCGTCTTGGAGCGTTGTGTGGCAGCGGATCCCCGTGCGTTCTTGGAACTGCCGGGCGTGCGCCTCAATGGCCGCGGATAGCCCGACTTTGTCTAACAAGGGAGGCCGTAAGTCGCTCGCAATGCGCCGGATGTCACCGATCACGCTATCGACTAGCTCGGACATCGACGCGATCTTTTGTCCAACGGAGCTGGCGGTCCCGTCCCGGTCCGTATTTCGCACCCGATTAGTCAACCAGGCTAGATCAATAGCCAGAGTCGTCAGTACCTGCCCGAGCCCATCTTGGATCTCCCTTGAGATACGAACGCGTTCGGTTTCGATAGCCGAATCGAGGTGGATGGCGAACGCGCGCAAGC
>JALZJW010000116.1 GCA_030859565.1 Pseudomonadota bacterium | reverse complement strand
GCATCATCTCCAGCTCCTTCGGCGGGCGACCGTCTCCGGCCTTCGGGTACACCGGCGCAATCAGCGCGCTCAGCTCGCCCCACGGCACAATGCGGTCCATCTCGGTGAGAAATTTCTCCCGACGCGTAGTCTTGCTGTACTTCTCGAAACCCGTGCCCAGTGTCATCTGTTTGCTCATTGTCGTCCTCGGCTCTGTTCGGTCAACCTACCGATCAGATCGTGGACTTTTGCAGAGGTTCCCTAATAGAGGGCCAAACGAAAGAGCCCGGAGGGCAGCCCGGCTTATTGTTCAAAACAGGAATGTTCAGCGCAGTCGCTTCTGCAGGAACCGCACCATGTCAATCTCTGACTCTCTCAAGTAGTTCACGTTTCGTCAGATTGCGCCACGATTTCAACCTAGCGTTTAGCCCTTTCAGAATACGCTGAAAGCTTGCGTTGTCCACATCGCGATGCACTCGGACTATCTCCGACAGCGAATCGCTAAGGCTGTCGGTCACGATAATGGCCGAGCCAGGGCCGCGCAAGAGTTGGCGCATCGCCCGTTGAATGTGTGGAACCGCCGCTGCATAAGATTCGAGTTGATTGCGGTCGCGCTTGAGGAAGAGCGCAGCGATGTAGTATGCCGAAACGAAGTTGGCAAGCCTGCCGACACGGGCAACAACACGCCCGCGGAAGTCGTGCAGCAACCGCAGATCAACCGGCTCAGTCACGGCGATGTGGTTGCGCTCAAATTCACGCAGCCAGTCAACAAAGACATCGCCACCTGCGGCTATCCCACATACCATCTCGGGTCCGCCCGGAGCCGAGCTGCAACTGTCAGAACCCTTTGGACAATCGCGGTTGCCGCCACAGAACGTCCCATCAACACCGATGATCGCCCGATAAACAGCGTTGCCGTACAGCCCAAGCGTAGTGCCGCCCTTGTTCCTGTTCCGGTCTCGAAGCAGCGCTACCCTCAGTGGAATGTTCTTCTGCCATTTCCCTTTCTGGTAGCCCCAATCTCCAGAATTAAGCTCGTAGACCGTGGAGTAGGCAGGAAGCTCCCTGTCCCCTGCTCGTGCAAAGTGGAGCAGCCGAATATCATCCATATCGAATGGACCGATTAACGAGCCTGAAAAGGGAACGTACTTTTTGAAATTAAGCTTGTTACGTCTTTCGTAGTAGTGATGTTCAAGCTGTTTTCGACGCGCAGTGAGCACGCTAAACGCGTGCGTTTTACCGAGTGGGATGCGAGAAGGATCGCCATCCTTCTGCGTTGTGAAGACAAACATCTGCACAACGTCGGCGAGCTTTAGGGGAATATCCGCATGCGCTGTCAGCGCTTTTGCACAATTGATAATGGCATCTTTGCTCAGGCTCCTGGCGCTATCGTAATGCAGCGCTTTTACTCCGACGAGGGCCACAAACGCGTCCTCGAAACCTGAACGTCTGAGCGTCACACCCAAGCTGATCCGCTGGTCAAGGATGGTAATAGTGCTGCCATTAGGTTTGACTGGCGTGTGAGCGTCTTCTTGCGTCATGGGGTCTCCTTTGTTGCACCAGACTCGTCCTCGTAGAGAGGATAAAGTCTATCACCATGATTTCTTTACGTCGAGTACTGCTGAAGCTGTGGCATGTCAATCACGCGAGTCGGTGGTGAGGAATGGAGATATAGTCGGTTGGCCCGAGGCGCCACATTTCGAGACAATGTGAGGTCTGGTGAGAGTGTAGGCCAAGGGGGGATTGTCGGCTCAGGGATCCGAACCGGGTGGGGTGTTCGTTTTAGGATCAGGCTATTTGGAATAGCTCGAATAGCCGCGCTGGCGTTCGGGGCGGTGCCCGGGCGGACCAGCCGAGATGAGCGAGGATCTTGGCGATCACGGGAGGATCTTCGATGGCGGCGATGATCTTCAAGGTACCGCCGCACTGAGAGGCTGTGAAAAAACCCAACTTCCAGATTCTAATTGCGGCGCGCCGAGGTATAATGCTCTGGTCATTTCACAAGAACGAAACGGTTATGGCGACGGAAACACCGAAGTTATTTGATGATCTTCCTGAAGCGACGGTAGGAGAGAAGAGCGGAACGGTGGCCAAGGTCCCGGCGCGGGTGTTGATGCCGAACCGGTTGCAGATGGAGCTGCGGGCTAGCGATCTGGAATCGTTGTTGCCGGAGGGGCATCGGGCGCGGATGGTGTGGGGCTATGTGGAGCGTCAGGACCTGAGCGGCATGTACGAAAGATCGGCTCTTCCGCAGAATTTGTGGGTCAGAGACGGTCTGGCAATAATCGCATGATAATCTGGGTCTGTTTATTTAGGCCTGGCCACGAGTTTTCGGGTTCGAGATTTCGAGGCAAGGTCAGTGCGCCACGGTTAACGCCCTCTCCCTTTGGGAGAGGGCAGGGGTGAGGGGATAGAGAGACCGATGAACAGTCTGGCCGGGCGCTGCGGAAGAATTCGACCGAGGCGGAGCGGTGCTTGTGGAGTCGATTGCGCGGTCGACGGCTCGACGGCGTCAAGTTTCGGCGTCAACAGGTCCTTGGACCCTACGTCGTGGATTTCCTCTGCTTGAAGCCCAAAGTTGTCATCGAGGTCGATGGTGGCCAGCATGCCGAGCAGGTCTCGAACGACTTGCAGAGGACTGAATATCTCAAGGTATTGGGTTATCGCGTGCTTCGATTCTGGAATCATGAAGTGCTTGGAGACGCTGACGCGGTGTTGGAGAGTATTCGCGCTGCCTTGGTTGAGATCCCCTCACCCCCGCCCTCTCCCGGGTGGGCCCCGGGTGGGAGAGGGAGTTAACGGAATACCCATAGATTTTGCCGAGGACCCGAAGGATCAAGGTGCGGGAAGGCGGTGTGGGGCGTACCGCGATTGCCCCGGAGATCCTGTTTGCGCTG
Source organism: Pseudomonadota bacterium (assembly GCA_030859565.1). Lineage (NCBI taxonomy): Bacteria > Pseudomonadati > Pseudomonadota > Pseudomonadota bacterium. Next base: position 9,560 of record JALZJW010000116.1, on the reverse strand, counting down.
TGGCTGTATGCGACGCTGGAGGGGGTGGGCAGTCCGCGCGCCTTGGCGGGTCTGACCCAAGAGCACGATGCCTACCGTTGGATCTGCGGTGGTGTGCAAGTCAATTACCACACCCTGGCGGATTTCCGCGTGGGGCATGGGGAGGTGCTGGACGACTTGCTGACGGACAGCGTGGCGAGCCTCATGGCGGCGGGCGCGGTGAAGCTCAAGCGGGTGGCCCAAGATGGCATGCGGGTACGGGCGAGTGCTGGGGCGGCCTCGTTCCGACGCAAGGGAAGTTTGGAGCGCTCTCTGGAAGAAGCGCGGCAACAGGTGGAAGTGCTCAAGCGGCAGATCGAGGAGGATCCCGGCGCCCTGAGGCGGCGCGAGCAAGCGGCGCGCGAGCGTGCGATGCGGGAGCGAAAAGAGCGGATCGAGCAAGCGCTGGAGCGGCTGCCGGAACTGGCGACGATCAAGGAGAAGCAGGGCAAGGAGGCGGCGCAAGCGCGCGCCTCTACCACCGATTGTTATCCGCAAAAACCTTCCGGACTTATGCTGCGGCCAGTATCAACCGGTAATCATGGTGCAAGCCGCCTAGAACGGGACGCGCACAAATCCGCAGATTCTCGGAAAACTGATGTCGCAGTTTTCCGAGTGCGATGGGTAAGGTCTCAGGCGGGCTTGGGATCCCTGGACCCAGCGACATATGAGGGCGTGAAGTGTTGTAATAGCTTGCCCATTCTTTTACAACTCGAGGCAAACGCATATGCGTCAGTGGAATGAGAAAGTCCAGACATTCGCGCCGTAGACTTCCGATCACACGCTCGCAGATACAATTCGCGAGTGGACTGCGGTAAGGACTCTTTAATACCCGCAGGCCAAGCTTCTTAATTGATCGGTCGAGGTCAGCTGATAGAGTTGATCGCGGTCGCGGAGGAGATACTTGTACGGATGGTCTGACGGAATAGCTTCTCGAAGCTGTTGCAGCGTCCACGCGGCCGTCGGGTGGTCCGTGACGTTGATGTGCAGGATTTTACGTCTTCCAAGCTCGAGTATCACGAAGACGTACAGGCATTGGAAGGTCGCGGTGACGACGGTCAGGAAATCGCAGGCGACAACTGCTTGGGCATGATTGTGAATGAACGTTAACCAACGCTGATCACCTCGCGGTGTGCCCGGCGGGCGTTTGGGCATGTACTTCCGGACCGTACGCGATGAGATCGGGATCCCGAACTTCAGCAAGAGTTCGTTGGCGATCCGTTCCTCGCCCCAGGAGACGTTGTCTCGGGCCATTTGGCGAATCAGTACCCGGACCTCTTCGGGTATGGGCGGTCGTCCGCGATGACATTTCCAGCGCCAGAAGAGACGGAACCCAGCACGATGCCAGCCGATCAAGGTCTTCGGCGTGACATTGACGAGGGCGTCCTGCCACGCAAACCAACGCGAGAGGAGCACCAGCATGAAGCGGGACACGTTATCAAAGCGCCGCGGCTTTACCTAGCGTTCTTGATAGAAAGCCAGCTGTTTTCGGAGAAAAAGGTTTTCCGCCGCCACGGAAGCACGCGGGCATGCACATAGGACGACAAAGCGCAAACCATCCGTAACGAGCGTGCGGCACAATCCCGCAAGCTCTCGCAGACAACGTACAAGGTGGCCAAGCAATTCCATTGGCTCAGCGTACACCGAACTCTCACGGTATCGCTAGGGCGCATTCAAGACCTAAAAAATAGGCCGCCGGAGAATTATTGCGCGCCACAACCAGTGGCTCTATCTCAATACGTTAGATTCGGTCGCGACGGTGAGACGCCTTGTAGAGTTCTATGTCAATGCCCACAACACCGAGATCCCCACTCGGCATTCCGCGGTCAAACACCCGATGAGATCTACTACGGTCGTGGTCAGGACATTCCCGGACAGATCAAAGCTGGAAAGATGCAAGCATGCCTATCCGGTTGACGTCCAAGACCCCTATGAGTAGTACTCGGGTAAGGCGTAACCACCAATCGGTAGTACCGTTGGGCGCGAACCGGATAGGCATGGATGCAAGCACAAGGCGCTCGATTGGAGGCGAACCGAACGGTGACATGTCAAATGTGTGAGCCTTCGATGGGCTCGTACTCGGGGGCCTCGACTGCCGCCCCGAGTTTCGTTAACGGCTTGGCCGCGGCATTAGCGGCTGCGACGTGATCCGAGATGACGCGGTAAACCTCTTAAGACCGGCGCAACACACTACACCGATTGGTTCCCTGATATAACTAACTCCGCTGGATAAATCATATGTTAATCGTAACTTTATTGCCGAATTATCGGACGACGTTCTCCTAACTGTCCGCGAAACGAGCACCGCTAGTTCCGGCGGGAACGAGTACGCAAAATCGGGTAGAGTAAAAGGTATCGAGGTGAAGGTGACTTCGCTCGACAAGATCCCGCAACAGTATCGTGAGCTGCGCGAGTACATCAGCGACGACGAAGAAAGCCGCTACGAGATCGTGCTGCGTTATAACCGGGTGACCCCCGCCGGGTTGATACTGTTCGCCGACTTCGGCGACGACGCACCCTTGCAGTGGGCACCGCAGGCGTCGCTCCCCGGCGCGCACACCTTCCGGCTGTTCATGCGATCCCGCGACGCTCTGGCCGGCGATCCACCGATCGCGGAGACGCAGGCCGTGACGATCCAGGCCGTCAGCAGCTTGTCGGGCTCGGCTGCATGCACAACGCCGGGCCTCTCCTTCGTGCCGACCCCGGGCACCGCCCGGGTCGCGATCTCCCCGGCCACACCGGTGACGTGCGCGAGCATCACGCGGCTCGAATATCAGCTGCAGGCTCGCAGGGTCGGCACGACCTCCTGGTCGACTGTGTTCGGATACGGACCGTCGGCCACGTTCATCTGGAACCGGGACAGTGTCGATCCGTCCGATCAGTTCTCCTTCCGGATCCGCTACCGACGGCAGGGAAGCAACGTCGCCTACGAGCATTCGACTCCTGTCGGACAGTATCCGTGAGCATCACGGCAGCTCGTAGGATAATGGTATGGACTCCTCCCCTTCCCAACGGCATCGCGATGTGCCAAAGTGGAGGAGAAGGATGATCAGGTCTTGCATTGCCATTATTCTGCCTAACCAGTAAGGATTGAAACGACCATCCATGGTCGTTTCAATCCTTACTGGTTAGCCGTCGAGGAAGTGTGCGACCCTGCGGCTCGGGTCAAGATTATCGCTTCTGAACACACAACTCTCTCCAGGATGTCCTGGGCGCTGCAAGTAGTGCCCGTGTGACCGGGCCAGATAACATGTAGAATAATCAGCGCTCCAGCCATACACGGAACAGCAAATGGTTTTCCTTCCCGGGGTTCTCATCGTAGTCGATTGTAGCCTTCATGTCATTCATGAAGGCATCGCGCAGGAGCTCCAACATACCCTCGTGCGCTGGCAATAGATCCCCGGGCCGTAGCTGAAACCCGTATGCTTGAGTGGAACTGTTCTTGAACTTCACGACGACTTCAACGTCGATCAGGTCGCCTGGAGGACCATATCCAGTTCCCTTCTTGTGGACGCGGAGCACCGAGAGCTTTCCAGACTGTTGCTTGATGGCCATAGGACGGTTCCTCCTTCTGTTGTGAGAGTCACAATGGGTATGCGCGGACGAGTTCGCCCGTGATCGTTCCGGTTCTTACGAACTCGACGCGGATCTTCCGATTGCCAACGTAGGCGGATCTGAGAAGCTGCAGCATGCCCCTCCCTGCAGCGCCAAAGGTATCAACCTCGAGTGGTAGACCCAAGGCGATCGCTGGCAGGCTGTCCATGCGCACAACGCACTCCGTGTCGATCCGCCCGTCGGACGGACCGTAGCCGCCCCGGTCGTGGACACGGAGAAGATTGATACTCCCCTCGGCGACCTGCACTGTGCCCCACGTCGGGGGCACGTCAACGTAAAATGTCATCGATTTGCCAGCGGCTGGGATCTTAGCGATCCTGATGCCGCTCCTCAAATTGTTGCGAAATCGGAGGTTCTGGGGCGCCGACTCGTCGTCGAGGTCGTAGCCGAGCACAGGAGTTGAGCCATTGAAGAGTGCCATAGCATCGTCGATCGGAGTACCGCCGTTGGCTCGCCGAAGGCCGACAGCACGCCGCCCCCAGTCTGTTTTCAACGAAGGGTCTTCGATGATGTGCCAGATACCAAGGCCCGCAGCGGGAAGGCCTTGGTCAAATGAGGTTCCGGGCCAACGGTTTTCCACGATGAAGAACTCTGAGGATCCATGGTTCGGATCGTGGAGGATAAGTACCTCGCCCGTGGTCTCAACGTCCTGCAACGTGTACCAACCACTCCGATCAATCAGTCGAGGGTTGACCCATCCGAGCTTGAGCTTGTGATATGGGTCTATGTGGAACGCGCTATACGTGATGTCCATGATCGAATAGGAGCGTGCCCGCCGTTCCGGGGGGAGGTTCGAGTTCGGATACATATCGGCGCCGGGACACACATGGTGGCAAAGCTCGTGGGCTACCACGCCCAGGTTCAGTGGCCGCCCGATATAGACCTCGCTCATCCAGGGAACCTTCACCCCGTCCACAATAAGATCCTGCGGAGGTACCTGTCTTCCGACGACAGGCCGATTCGTACCAAAGGGACTGTTCTGGGGCTTGACGATTAAAATGGGAAGCTCGTTATTCTCAAGGACGCCATCGCCATCACTATCGTACGGGCTGTAGTCGAAATCTGGATCGGCCTTGTCGCCTATGGCTTCTGCCCATGAGTGCGTGTGCCCCTTATAGAATCCCTCGTCATCGAGATACCGAATATTCCCGTCGGCATCTACGTAATAGTGAGGGTCACTAGCGTTGGAGGGTGGAGCAAAGGGCCCTACGCGCCAATAAAACTCCCACGGATATCTCGCGTCGTACCAGCCTAAGAGCGCCTTCTTCTCGATTGTGAAACGGCCCAGCGAGTTCTCGGCGAACCACGCCCGGACGCTTTGGGCATTCCCGAAAATAAGCGTGTCAATGTCGGATTTGCTTGGGGCCGGATGTGCGGTACGGTGTGGATCCCAAAGGATAACCAAGACCTTCGTAACACCTGAGAGGTTGGACAACCCGTAGTACGGCTTGGTAAAATCAGTAATATCTGGCATTCTGTCCTCCGCGCTTCGGCCAGTCACGCCGGGCGGTTTCTGTCTCTGGGAATGCGCTCGCCTTGACCGTAAGAAAAGCCACGATCACGCACGCAAATTGCCCGCACGAGCCGGCCAAAACGCAACTGCTTTCCCCGCCCAGGCCACCAACTCACCCGCCCTGTCACGCCTGCGACTCCACAAGCTCCCTATCCGGGAATACAATCCCCTAATATATAATGCAAACTGATCCAGACTGACAATCCCGGTGCCGTCGCGGTTTAGTCCAACAGACATTTATCCGTCATGCGCGCTACCGCCCGAGCCGGTTTTGCGTATCTCGCTTGCGCACGACGGATAAATGCTTATTACTTAGGACCTCGATATTATTAACAAAAGGCTGTGAATGTTCAATTTTTAAGGAGGAGGCATGTCCGTATATACCGACCACAACGTGAAGCTCGTCGGGAACGAGGTTCATTTCCTCGCCGGTGCGAGCAAAGGGCGAACGCTCCAGCCCCGGGATTTCTATGATGTCATCGCAGAAGTCGTCGGAGGGACGATTACCGTCAGCGTCACAAGCCTCGACTTCCACAACCCGTCGTTTCATCGCGTCATTGGCGGCCAGCCCGATCCCGCGAATATCGACAACGAGGGGCCGGGCAGCGTCCAGATATGGTTCAACTGCGTTGGGATCTCCGTAGAGATCTACAGGGGCGAGGAAAAGCAGCCCGTCCGGACGATCAAAACGGCGGGCGGTCAGAAACTCGATGGGCAAGAGGCGAGCCGGTTCACTGTTGATGCCGGGCCGATCGCCCAGAAACCCAAACGCTGGCGGCTGCGCGTGACGAACAAGACGGAGAAGATCGTGACAGCGCGTGGCGGGATAGAGCTCGTGCGGGACCGCGAGTTCATCGGCGAGACGCGGGTGCCGTTGCGCGTGCTCAACCACTCCTTTGGGGTAGCGATCAACGCGTTAGCGCCGTACGCCGAAGCGCACGGCGGGACGCTGCGCTTCGGCTTCGGCGAGGAACTTGCGCAGATGCTGGGCCTGCAGGACGACCACCCGCTGCTCGAACAGACGGAAGACCTCCCCAACTTCGTCGACGCAGAGGGCGAACTTCAGTCGATCAATGCTGAGGTGGTATCGGGCGCGCGGGTCCGCGATGCCGTGGACAAGTACTGGCTGCAAGTGGAGAAACAGATCCTGGCTATGCAGCCCGGATCCGCCCAGCAGGTTGCCAGAGAGAAGAACAACGCGTGGCGGGCCGACTGGAAAGCGAAAATCGAGCGGGACATGGTCGCAGTCCACATCACGGCACTCATCTCCGACATTGATTTGTCGACGAACCTCATCCCGCTATTCGAGGATGCCGGGTCGATCGAGGACGTCTCCGTGCATTGCTACTTCGCGTTCGGGCAGAAGGTGGGGCTCAGCAGCAGCCACGTGCTGCTCCTGACATCGGCGCACTATGAAGGCGCAGTCGAGCTCTTAGCATCGTTCGGCCTTGTCCCCAGCGTCAAGGAGATCCTCGCGGGGCTGGCGTCGGGGATCAAAGCGCACATCGGGCTGCTGCACCGGTACTTTGCGGAGATGCTGGGGCACATCGCGCCGTTTCTCGGCGATGTGCCGCCGATCTTTATTGACGCACGCACGAACGAGACATCCGTGCTCGTGCGGTATACGCACGACCCGGCGGACCGGCGCGCGATGATTCCGCCCGCGCCGCAGGGGCAGCCTGTGGGTGGGCGTCCCCCTCCCGTCGTGGGAGACACGCGCCCGCTTATCGACGGCGGCGTCATCGTGGTGGAACCGACCGGACCGGTGGATCGCGGTCAGCGGGGCGCGGTGCCCGCAGGGTTCGAATTGGGGGATTCAGTGTCCATCGCGAGGCTCGACAAAATCGAGACGATCGTGGTGGTGATGATGGAGAACCGGTCGTTCGACCACATGCTGGGCTACTTGCGAACGGTGCGGGGCGAGGAGTACGACGGCTTCCCGGACGGAGCGAGCAACAGCTACATTGAAGACGGATCTAAGCACAGAGTCAAAATGAATCTGATCACGAATATGCTGCGGGATGATGTCACGCAGATCCGGGCGGACCCGCACCACTCCTTCAGCCACGTGAAGGTACAGATAGCGGACGGCGCGATGAGCGGCTTCGCGACCGACCTGCTGGGGCGAGGCGACCCGCAGTTCGCGCTGAGCTACTACACAGACCGGCAGATCCCAAACTACTACAAGCTGGCGGAGGAGTATAGGGTCTGCGACCGGTGGCACTGTGCCCACCCGGGGCCGACATTTCCGAACCGCTGGGCCACGCTCACGGGGACGAGCCCGCAGTTGGAGAACTTCGATGTCGATGACCGGCGGCTGGGCTTCCTGCGTAACGCGACGATCTTCGGGACGCTGACAAGCGAAGGGATCGACTGGAACTACTACGAAAACAACGTGAGCATGATCCGCATGTACCAGAGGTACCGGCTGGACGACAAGAACGTGCTGCCCTACCTGGACCCAGATGAGGGCTTCGAGCGGAAGGCAGAGCTGGGGACGCTGCCGCCGGTGGTGTTCGTGGAGCCGCGTTTCACGGGTGTGCCGCCGCTGGAGCAGGCGTCCGACGACCATCCACCGGCAGACCTGGCAGTTGGGCAGCAGTTCATCGCGCGCGTCTACAACGCGCTCGCGCGTTCCCCGCAGTGGCAGCGCACGCTGCTCGTGATCACGTATGACGAGCACGGGGGATTCTTCGACCACGTGCCGCCGCCAGGCACAGAGCTGGGACCGCCCGAGTGGCTGAACAAGGTGCCGCGCATACACCCGCAGGGCGCGGACCACATGGGGCCGCGCGTGCCGACCTTCGTGATCTCGCCGTTCGTGAACCCCGGCTCTGTTTCCCATGCGGTGTTCGACCACACGTCGATCATCAAAACGATCCTTGTCCGGCATCGGGCCCGGTTCTACGCGGACCAGTTCGGGGCGTTCGGACCACGGGTGAAGATGATCAACCATCTGGGGGCGGCGCTGGACCGCGACGAAGGGCGCCCGGGCCGGCCAGAGCTACTACCCGACCCTCTGCTCCGCCAGCGGCCGGAGCGGAAAGCGACGTCACCTTCGCGGGGTACGCTGCGGCTCCGGCCGACGGCACCGCCCGCTAACACCGATGAGCGCACGGACTTTCACGTTGCGTTAGCACGGTCCATGCTTCCGAAGCGCTTCTGACCCTGCCGCAGTGAACCCGTAACCCGTAAGGCGGATTCGCCGTTAGGCAATCCGCCATCGACAAGCTAGGTGGCCGGATGTGCGGGTTTCATCCGGGTCGGGATAGAAATGCAGCGCGTGCAACCTTAGGTGAAGGCTTGTCTGTTTCGGCGTTTCCGCTTGATGTGCCCGTATAGCCTTGACCATAGCCCACGTTTCCGCAAGCCCCCCTATCAATCATCCCGGACAGTTGGTTTTCCCGAATCCGGTTGGCAGTCATGGTCTCCTCACAGCCGTCCCAACGTGCCAGAGGCTTAAGCGCTCGCCCACATCCACCCCCGCCTCACGTAGTTTGCTGTAAAGCTTGACACTCCGCACCGTTGACCCCTGTGACCCGGCCCTACCTGTCCGGCAGAGGTGTCCTTCTGTGTCCGCCATGTACCGAGAGCCTGTCCTTCCTGAATATTCATATCTAGCCGAAGAGATGTCTGATTTGGCTGGGCATACGTCCTGATTTAGAACGGAGTATGCGACAGGCCGGCATGCCCTTCTCCAAAACTCGTATGACGGGACAAGAGCTTTGTGTTCTGAATGACCGGTTAGAGAGCGATCTACTTACAGTTCATGAGTGACCGCTGTGGGTCGGAATGCGACCAGGTGATAAGCAGCAATAATCGACCGTTTACCTCAGCGATGGATTAAGTAGCGCGCGGCGAGACCGCAATAGGAACTAGTGGCGTTACGTCACGTTTCGTCAATCATCACCGATACCGGGAAGTGGTCGCTGAAGCCAGCAGTGTTGACGTTCGCTGCCGCATTGCCCTTGGGAAGTCCAAACCGGATCGGGCCTTCGCTGACGCGAGGGTCCACCATTTCCGGGAAGGTCTCGATCTTGGCGCTCGCCTCGACAACCTTGATCCGGCTGGGGCCGGCGAGTAGCCCACGCGCGACGAGGACCTGATCGAACAGGTTAGCATTGCCGCCAAAATAAAGGGTGCCATCGAGCGCGCGCTGATTGCCCTGTCGGTCAGTGACGGTTTGCGTGAGGTAGCGCCAAGAAAGATTGTAGAACTTGGCACTCTGGGCACGGGTAACGTCGCCACGCTCACGCAGCGCTTGGGCGTGGACTATCAGCGAAGCATCGGTGGATAGTATTTTCAAACCGCCTTTTTGCGTCGGTGAGACTTTATCGCAGTGCGTGTGGGTGGTCAATCACACGGGATAGTGAGTCAGAAACTGTGGGCTGAGGCATTGTCGGGGCAGTGAAAT
>JALZJW010000115.1 GCA_030859565.1 Pseudomonadota bacterium | reverse complement strand
AACCCACGGATGCGATCACACCATTGACGCTTCGGTCTTCGGCGGCGCGGTCTTCCCACCTTACCGCAAATCCGCCCACCGTGTTTCTTCCAAACGCCTTCCGTCACGGGCGGTTATTCAGCTAACCTTGCATCCTCGGCGCGCCAAGCAGGGCCATTCCCTGGCCCTGGCTTTCTCCCTGAGGGAGAAGGGACTTGCAGATTTGTCGAAGTCATTCTGTATAACATTGGCTGAGTGAAAATCTAATTATCGCGGTAAACGCGTACGCGTGTACGCGCGCAGCTTGAAGAAAGCGCGCTGATTTCGGGAGTCGGCTGGAGCGTAATATTATGCCGCTACTTCGACGTACTCGACGCGACTCGAAGGCTGTGGGATTTGTGCTCCATCTCGCGCAGGCCGTCAAGATGAAATTCGATAGCCTCACGAATCTGGGCCTCAACCTCATCAATAGTTGCGCCAGTGGCAACACAGCCCGGCAAATCGGGTACATACGCAGAATAATTGTTCTGGGCCTTCTCGATCACAACTGCGTGTTAAATCCACGCGAAAACAATGAAGCTCAGAGAATTCTATACACGGGGTTTCGCTTAATGCGACCATGTCGTGTATTTTTGAGAACATATCTATCGGAAAAAGGTGCGTTTGAAATTCCTATTCCCTTCCCTATTCCCTTCCCCGAGAGATATATCGAGTAAGATCCCATTTTGTTCATTCAATCTAATCAACTTTTAGCCTTTTTATTACAGAGACAGTGCCATGCCGCTGAGCGATCCGTGCATCAATAAGCTGACGAATTTGATCAAGGATAGCTTTCGCGTTCGCCGAAACCAGCGTCCGTTGTATGTTGATCTTGGTGGAAGTCTTGAGCGCATCGCCGCTGCCCAGCACCAGGTAATCTTCGGGCGTCGCGGATCGGGGAAGTCCTGCCTACTAGTGCACTACCTTAACAGCACAGTGGCCGACGGTATCCTTCCCATCTACGTTCTCGCCGACGAGTTCAAGAAGCTCACGTATCCGGACATACTAATCCGGTTACTTGTTGAGATCCTCGAATCCATACCAGCGCCCTGGGCAGCCCTAAAAAAGCTTTTCAGGAGACCGGTCCCCACTCGTGCAGCGGCCAGAGAACTGCGTAGACTGCTGGATGTTGCCGACGAGTCAGAAGTCTTGGAAGACCGGCAGCATCGCTCGTCGGATACAACCAGTGTGACTATACAGGCAGAAGCTTTGGGACAGGCCGGACTTGGCCCCACAACCGACCATGCACAAAGCCGCTCGTCGAAGTTCAAGGAGAGGAAGATTGACACCCTAGAAAGACACTTAAGGGACTACAAAAACGCCATCATTAGTGCTCTGATCGCATCCCGAGCAAATAGGGGTTGCGTCCTGATAGACGACTTTTATCTCATCGCCAGAGAGTGGCACCCCGACGTTTTGGACTACCTCCATCGATTGCTACGGGACACAGACATCTACCTGAAGGTTGCCACCGTTCGACATCGAACTACCCTGCTCCGGAACCGACCACAGACCGTCGGCGTCGAGTTGGGGCAAGATGTAGAGGAGATCAACCTCGACCGAACCCTGGAGGACCTGAACGCCACAGAGCAGTACCTGCTGCAGATGCTCCGAACAATGGGCGATCGTGCCAGTATCCCAGATATATCGGTTTATTTCAATGCTGACGCCCTTCAGGCGCTGACGGTTGCGTCGGGTGGTGTACCCCGCGATTTCCTGAACATCTTCGTCAATGCCGTGGAAGCTGCGCTGTCAAAGGAGCAAGCAAAGTGGCTGACCCCGAGGGACATATACAAGGGAGGCGGGCGGTTGGTTTACCAAACCAAGCTGAAGAATCTTCGTGATGATGCGGGTGTCGACGCCGCGAGGCTTGACCGTGTTCTCGTCGATCTCCTAGCTTTTTGCCTCAGAGAGAAGCGTAAGACCGCATTCCTCATCTCGCAGGACGAAGCCCAGCAGCAACCAAGAGAACATGGGCTGATCCACCAGCTTATGGACTTCAAGCTAATCCATGTCGTCGAACCCGACACCTCTGCGGCGTCGGGGCGAAGCGGGCGCTACGAAGCATACACATTAGACTTTTCTCTGTTCATGGAACCACGACGGAGAAACATCGAGATCGTGGAGTTCTGGAAGCGAGGGGAGGATAGCCATCGCCTTGGCATCCGGGAGGCGCCAGTCTATGGGCTAGACAGAGTCGCGCGAGTGTTCGAAGAAGCATCAAGCACTGCGAGTCCGGAAGCTTTCCTGGACCAACAAGAAATAGAGGTAGAACCATCGGACCATGCCCGAGACCGTGCAGGACGCGAAGCTGAGCGGGGTGTTCAAGGGGATCTCTTTGGTGGGGACGGGAATTTCGGGGACAGCTAACCCGCGCGTAAACGCGGACGAACGAACAACTGCTCTGCGCTTTCTGGTTGTGCACCGGTTACACGCATTTCGTTAGCCGGGCGCATCGATCGTGGTCCGATCCCAGCGGCGCATCAGGGCCATGGATAGGCGGAAAGGAATCCGCAGGGGGGCGGGCATGCCGCGCGCATAGGTTTCGGTCATCGTCCAGGCATACCGCATGGGGGAGTGGCAGTAACAGAGGTGGGACAGGTCCGGCGGCAGACGGATGCCTTGACGGGCCCATCTTCCAGGGAGATGACCAAGTCGAAGCGTTGGCGCGGCACCCGCAGGCTCGCCAGGCCAATCGGGAAGAGCGGATAGGCCATGGTGTAATGGCGGCGCAGACCAGGAATCCGATCCAGAATGGAGACATGCACCGGATGACCGGACAGATGTGTGGCGCACGGCGCACGGTTATAAAAATAGGGTGAAGGTTTCGCTGTCGGGAAATAGATCGATCAATTCCCCGAGCCCGTGTTCGGCGCCGCGCCAGGACAGGAGCCAGGGGTGAACGAAACGCCGAGGGTCAGTCGGGCACGTTCACGAGCAAGGTATTGGTGGTGGAGCAAGCGATAAACGTCGCTGGCGGTGTTCGAGGGCACCACTTGGGGGAGGCATTGTGCGCATGCGAATTCGTTGACGTAGTAAGGAATATTCCTTACCATAGTTGAAGCCAGATTGCGGAGTCCACCATGTCCCATATCCATGAAGTTGCCACTGTTACCTCGAAAGGGCAGATCACCCTGCCGAAGCCTATCCGTCAGGCACTGGGGATCGGTGTCGGCGGCAAGGTGGCCTTCGAGTTGCGCGGCTCCGAGGTGGTTGTCACGCGAGTCGACGACGAAAGGCACGAAGACCCTGTCATCGCTGCCTTCCTGGCCCTGCTGGAAAAGGACATCCGGGCCGGCAAGAACATGACAACGCTGCCAGAAGATCTGGCGCGAACAATGGTGGACAACCTTCACCGCTCTGCTGATCTCTCAGAGGAGATCGTCGGCCATGTAGCGCTGTAATGCTACGGCACGGTTGGACGCTGCTCTTCCACGAATGTCTGGTCGAGCAACTGCGCAAGCTGAAGGCAGCCGCGGATCGGGCCGAATCAGCCGATCCATCAGGATTCGAAGCCAATGCCAACGTCGAGCTGTTCCGTTCCCTCAGCCATTTGATCCTGGAGACGGTTCCCGGCGATCCGTCGCGCGAGGAATACCGGCAGGGCAAAACGATGGGACCAGCGTATCGTCATTGGCGTCGCGCGAAAATCGGGCGCCGCTTTCGCCTTTTCTTTCGTTACGACTCGAAGGTCAAGGTAATCGTATTCGCTTTGGTCAATGACGAACAAACGCCGCGGTCCAGCGGCAGCAAGTCAGATCCGTATGCCGTGTTCCAGAAAATGCTGGATCGTGGTAATCCTCCTGACGGGTGGGATGCATTGGTTGCGGAGGCGCGAACTGAATGGGCACCATAACGTGGCTAGCGCCGGCGTTCGGGCGCCACGACATACGATTCGATTTCGTACGCAAGATGTGATCAAGAAACTGACCGCAGAACAGGCCCTCGAAGTGATCAAGCGATTAAGCGGAAAAGGGGGCAAGCTACAAGAAGCGGTACTTGCCGAGGCGAGGGACGTGTTGAGTGAGATCGACCTACATGAGACGGCCGATGAAGTCTTCTTCGTTCTCGACTCGATAGACGTACAGGATTGTTGGGACCGGGCGGGCAGTTCTCGCAATGGTTACACCTCGCCTGATGAGGCCGCGGTTGAAATCATGGAGGAGAGACTTCAGCCCTTTTTAGACCAGACGAGGGCGGTACCATGAGCTGGGTATGCCCGGGGAAGAGATGACCCATTGCATGGGGCTGATTCTGGGAATCTACCGCTACGAGCATGAGTCGAAGTCGGAATTCAGGGAATGGTCTGTTGACATTCCGGCCGAATGTGCTGGCGATCTGCTGCGTGAGTGGCGGGAGCGAGGCCAAGGTCTGGCCTTCGCCGAAGCAATGGATGAGTTCATCCAACAGCGTTGCCCGAACTGGGTCAGAAATCTCTTTCGAACGGGAGGTCCAAGCTAGCCATGGAGTCGGACGGCGCAAGAAAGCGCGGCGCTCCTCAAGACATTGCTTCGGGAGGACGCTGCCCGACGCAAGCACGCTATACCGTAAAGCAAGGACAATACCTCGCGTTCATCTACTATTACACGAAGATCCACGGGCGTTCGCCGTCCGAGGCAGATATGCAGAGTTTTTTCAGGGTTTCGCCTCCCGCAGTACATCAGATGGTCCTGAGCTTGGAGAGGCTGGGGTTCATCGAGAGGACACCCGGTCAAGCCAGGTCACTCAAGCTGCTGCTGGACCGCGAGCAACTGCCGGACCTGATGTGAGTGCGTGACGATTCTCCGCCATCATCAGACGACGTGAAGACCGGTTTCGCGACCCCTATGTTACTCCTTGACCGGGGGCTGCTCGCGGGCGAGATCGAGCCAGGTCTCGACCACGGTGTCGGGGTTGAGCGAAATGCTCTCGATTTCCTGATTGACCAACCAGCGGGCGAAATCGGGGTGATCGGAAGGGCCTTGGCCGCAGATCCCGATATACTTACCGGCGTCGCGGCAGGCTTTGATGGCCATGGAAAGCAAGGCCTTGACCGCGGGATTGCGTTCATCGAAGGCAGCGGCGACCAGCCCCGAGTCGCGGTCGACGCCGAGGGTCAGTTGGGTGAGGTCGTTCGATCCGATCGAGAAGCCATCGAAATACTCCAAGAACTCCGCGGCCAGCAGGCAGTTGGACGGGAGCTCACACATCATGATGACGCGCAACCCCTCGCCGCCGCGCTCGAGGCCGTGCTGTTTTAGGAGCTCCGTGACCGAGCGCGCCTCCTCGAGCGTGCGCACGAACGGCACCATCGCCTCGACGTTAGTCAGCCCCATCTCCGCGCGCACCTTGCGCAGGGCGGCGCATTCAAGCTCGAAGCAGTCGCGGAAGCTCTCGGCGATATAGCGCGAAGCCCCCCTGAATCCGAGCATGGGATTCTCTTCCGCCGGCTCGAAATGCTCGCCCCCTAAAAGATTACGGTATTCGTTGGACTTAAAGTCCGAAAGCCGAACGATGACCGGTTTCGGGGCAAACGCAGCCGCCAGCATGGCGATGCCTTCGGCCAGCTTGTCCACGAAAAAGCTGACCGGGTCCGGGTAAGCCTGCGTGCGCACGCTGATTCTCTCCTGCAGCGGGCGAGGCATGCGGTCGAATTGGAGCAATGCCTGCGGATGGATGCCGATCATGCGATTGATGATAAATTCCAGCCGCGCGAGCCCGATCCCCTGATTCGGGATCGCAGCGAACTCGAAGGCCCGGTCAGGATTGGCGACATTCATCATGATGTTTACCGGCAGCGCCGGCATCGTCTCGAGATTGACCACACTGCGCTCGAACGCAAGCCTGCCGTCGTAGACGAACCCCTCCTCCCCCTCCGCGCAAGAGACCGTCACCTCGCGTCCCTCGCCGATGCACTCGGTCGCATTGTTGGTCCCGACCACGGCCGGCACACCCAACTCGCGGGCGACGATCGCGGCGTGACAGGTCCGCCCGCCGCGGTTAGTGACGATCGCCGCGGCCCGCTTCATGACGGGTTCCCAATCGGGATCGGTCATGTCCGCGACCAGCACCTCGCCGGCCTGAAAGCGTGGCATGTCCTCGACGCCGGCGACGATGCGGGCGCGGCCCGCACCGATACGTTGCCCGATGCTCCGGCCGCTCACCAGCACCGCCGCTCTCTCCTTCAGGGAATACCGTTCCAGCGTTTGCGCGGGACCCCGGCTTTTCACCGTTTCCGGGCGTGCCTGAAGGATATACAAGCAGCCATCGCTGCCATCTTTGGCCCATTCGATATCCATCGGGCAACCGTAATGCGCTTCGATCCCCAGGGCGTAGCGGGCCAGCTCATGGATCTCCGCATCGCTCAACGCGAAGCGGCGGCGTTCCGCTGCGGCAACTTCCACGATGCGCGTCGGTTCACCTTCTCCCAAGACCATCTTGACGGCTTTATCCCCGAGGTTGCGCCGGAGAATAGCGGGCCGGCCCGCTTTGAGTCCCGGTTTGTAGACGTAGAACTCATCCGGGTTCACCGCGCCCTGCACCAGCGTCTCGCCCAGACCATAGACCGCGGTGATCAAAACGACGTCGCGAAATCCCGACTCGGTATCCAGCGTAAAAATCACTCCGCTGGCCCCGAGATCACTGCGCACCATTATTTGGATCCCGGCCGAGAGCGCTACTTGATGGTGAGCGAACCCATGATGCGCCCGGTAGGCGATCGCGCGGTCGTTATACAAGGAGGCGAATACGCGCTTGACGGCATGCAGGACATTGCCGAGACCTTGCACGTTGAGATAGGTCTCCTGCTGGCCCGCAAACGAGGCCTCGGGGAGATCTTCCGCCGTAGCGGAGGACCGCACCGCGACCGGCGTGCCGCCTGGCAATTCCCCATACGCCGCGCCGATCGCCTGTTCCAGGCGTTGCGCAAACGGCGCCTCCAACACCCATTGGCGGATAGCGGCGCCAGTCTTGGCGAGCGCGCTAACGTCGTCCACGTCCAGCGCGCCCAACGCGGCCCGAATGCGCTCATCGAGCCCGCCGCTGGCCAAGAACTCCCGGAAAGCCTCTGCGGTCGTCGCGAAACCGGAGGGAACGCGAACCCCTGTTCCTGCAAGCTTGGCGATCATCTCCCCGAGCGAGGCGTTTTTTCCCCCGACGTCCGCCACATCCGCCATGCTCAGCGTCGCAAACCCGACGACGTAGCGTTGCACCCCTATGCTCCTCACCGTTTCGATTTTGATACTATTGGGATCTCTATGCGGCGCACGGTATTTTTCGTTTCCGACAGCACGGGAATCACCGCCGAGACCCTCGGCAATAGCCTTTTGACCCAGTTCGACGGTCTCGATTTCAAGCGTATCACACTGCCCTTCGTCGATAACCAAGAAACCGCCCGAGCGGCGCTGTCGAGGATCGAAACCGCCGCGGCGCAAGATGGAGCGCGTCCGCTGGTATTTGCAACGATGGCCGACCCGGATCTGCTTGATTTTTTAACTGGCGGCCGGGCCTTGGTATTGGATTTGTTTCGCGTCTTCATCGGCCCCCTGGAGGCCGAGCTTGGCCGCCCCTCGAGCCACGCCAAGGGCCGTTTCCATGGAATGGCCGATAACAGCACCTATGACGTGCGCATGGACACGCTGAATTTTGCCCTCACCCACGATGACGGCATGTCCACGGCGCGTTACCCGCAAGCGGATCTCGTCTTGCTCGGTGTCTCGCGTGCCGGTAAAACACCCACGTGCATCTATCTCGCCATGCAATTCGGCGTGCGCGCCGCAAACTACCCGCTCACGGAGGAAGATTTAACGCGGCAAAGCCTCCCCAAGGCCTTGGTTCCGATACGCCCGCGGCTCTACGGCCTGACCATCGATCCCGAACGGCTCCATCGCATCCGCTCCGAGCGCCGCCGGCATAGCGCCTATGCGTCGCTCAACCAATGCCGCAAGGAGATCACCGACGCCGAAGCTCTGTTCCGTAGCGAACGTATTCGGTCGTTGAACGTGACCTCCATGTCGATCGAGGAGATCGGCTCGCATCTCTTGCAAGAGATGGGCTTGGAGCGGCGTTCATTCTAATGCTTGCTGGGAATACGAGGCGAGGCTCGGCCTGCCCACGGGTCTAGGTACGCCAACAGGCTTGCGATTATAGATCCAACCCGTGTCGCGACAAAATCCGGCGAGATTTGTTATCCTAGACGCACTGGGGAGGGTTTCAGCAGTTTTAGCTTACTTGGAGGTTTCCTATGAGGCCCTCAAAAGTTTTTTTTACCATCATGTTCGCTGATATCAGCGGCAGCGGCGAGCTGTATCGCTTTCTCGGGGACACAGAGGCGCGTTTAAAAATCGCCGAATACCTCGATCTACTGACGGCGATCGCGGCGCAGTATCAGGGAAGCGTGATCAAAACTATCGGCGACGAGATCCTCTGCACCTATCCGAAGCCCGATGCGGCGATGACCGCCGCCGGCGCGATGCACCGCTCCTTTGAAGCCAAGAACGTGATGCTCAACGAAGGTCTTACGCTCGATAGCGCCTTGCGGATAGGAATGAATTATGGACCGGTGATCCGTGACGGCAGCGATATCTTCGGCCGTGCCGTTAACACCGCCGCACGCATGGTGGCTATGGCCAAGTCGAAACAGACCCTCACCACGCGCCGTACGGTGACGCAGCTCACCCCGCTCAAGCGCTCGCTGACGCGCTTGGCCGACCGGGTATCGATCAAGGGGGTACGCGATCCCATCGATGTCTTCGAAGTGATCTGGAAAGAGGATGAGATGACCCATAGTCCGTGCGACATCCCGGCCGACATCCTTGCCACGACCGGCGCCGAGGTTTCGCTCTTATTACGCCACCAGGACCGCGAGATCCAACTAAACGGCCGTCTTCCGTTCGTGATCATAGGCCGAAGCACTACCTGCGATCTGATCGTCGAGGATAAGATGGTGTCGAGGCAGCACTTGCGCATCGAGTTTCGCCGCGGCAAGTTTTACGCGATCGACTACAGCACCAACGGAACGTTTATCAAGACCAGCGCCGGCGAGGAGCTGTTTATCCGGCGCGAGGAATCGCCGCTTTGTAGTTCGGGGCAACTGAGGCTTGGGCGCTCTTTTGGCGAGCCCGCCGATCACATGGTTCATTTCGAAACGAAAGGGCAGCTTGGTTTATTTAATTAAGCGCCGTATTTGCTGCCACGGGACAATGAGTTTGTTCGTTCTAAGGTACTGATTCCACTGTGCCCACGAAACTCGCTTGGACTTCGAGCGCGTGCTCCCACATCGGGAAAGTGCGCAAGATCAACGAAGACGCCTATCTCGATAAGCCGCATGCCGGCCTGTGGGTGGTCGCGGACGGCATGGGAGGACACGCGGCGGGAGACCAGGCGAGCAGGTCGATCGTCGCCGCCCTCGGCGGCGTGTCTCCCGCACCCGCGCTCGGCGTTTTCGTGGACCGCGTGTGCGACTGCCTGCAACGGGTCAATCAAGAGCTCATTGCGATGGGCGCCGAGAAACATCGCATCACGGGAAGCACGGTGGTGGCGCTCCTGGCGCTCGGACCCGGTTGCGCGATTCTGTGGGCGGGCGATAGCCGCGCGTATCTATTACGCGATGGCGCGCTCAAGCAGTTGACCGCCGACCATTCGCAGATCGACCTGTACGTGAAGTTGGGTCTGATTGCCCGTGATCAAGCCGCAAACCACCCCTTGTCGAATATCGTGACTCGCGCCGTGGGAACTCACGAAGCATTGGATCTCGATCGAGACACGATCGAGGCCCGCGCCGGCGATCGTTTTCTATTGTGCTCCGATGGCCTCTATCGACACCTGACCCACGAAGAGATCGCCAGCCGGCTTAGGACAGGTTCCGCCAGCAGCGCTGCCCAAAGCTTGGTCGAGCTCACGCTTGAGAGGGGTGCTCTCGACAACGTGACCGTGGTGCTCATCGATGTGGCCGATGGGCGCCGCGCGGAAGACTCGGCACCTAATCTGGATGATACCCAGCCGCGCCTAAGCATGAGCGACGACGCGGGCAAAGCATTCCGTTAATTTTAATGCTCGAACGAAACATCGATCCGCGGGAACTGGGAAAGTTCGAATCGTTGGCGTCTCGATGGTGGGACCCCGACGGCGATCTTCGCACGCTGCACGATATCAATCCCACGCGCTTGCGCTACATCAACGAACGCGCACCCCTCGCGGGGAAAAAGGTCTTGGATGTGGGTTGCGGGGGCGGCATCCTGTCGGAGGCCATGGCCAGGCTAGGGGCGGAGGTTAGCGCGATCGACGCAAGCGAAGCGGCGATTGAAATCGCAACATTGCACGGGATCAAGAGCCAGGTTGCGGTTGAGTACGCGGCCGCGACCCCGGAAGAATTCGCCCGCGCGCACGCCGGAGAATACGATGTCGTCACCTGCTTAGAGCTGCTCGAGCACGTGCCGCAACCGGAACATGTGATTCAAGCCTGCGCGCGCCTTATCAAACCGGGCGGCCCGGTCTTTTTCTCCACGATCAACCGCACCGCCTGTGCTTATCTCATGGCGGTGATAGGCGCCGAATATCTAATGGGATTGCTGCCGAGGGGTACCCACCAATACGCTCGCTTTATCCGCCCCTCGGAGCTGGCACGCTGGGCGAGACGGCATGCGTTAACGCTCGCCGATCTCAAAGGATTCGCATACAACCCCCTGACGCGGGAAGTTACGATCACCGATGACCTCG
The DNA here is from genome assembly GCA_030859565.1 of Pseudomonadota bacterium. Taxonomy (NCBI): domain Bacteria; kingdom Pseudomonadati; phylum Pseudomonadota; species Pseudomonadota bacterium. The sequence goes on along the minus strand of JALZJW010000115.1, from coordinate 1,723 downwards.
CCGTCAACTATATCGTCTGCGCGCTTGCTCCATGAGCGGTCCGCCCTGCAGGCGGTTTTCTTTGACCTCGATGGGACTCTGGCCGATACGGCGCCCGATCTCGCCGTGGCCCTTAACAGAGTGCGCGCGGAAGCAGGATTGGCCAGGCTGCCGCTCGACTCGATCCGGCCGAAGGTTTCTGGCGGCACCCCCGCCCTGCTGGGCTTGGCCTTTGATGGCATCGATTTAAGAAGCCAGGAATTCCAACGCTTACGCACGCGGTTTCTGGCGCTATACGGTGAGCGCGTGGCCGAACAAACACTTCTCTTCCCGGGCATGGAGGAGGTGCTGTCCTTCGTTGAAACCGCCGGACTCCCATGGGGGGTGGTCACCAACAAACCGGGCTGGTTAACCCATCGCTTACTCGATGCCCTCGATCTCTCGACGCGCGCGCGCTGTATCGTGAGCGGCGACACGACGACTCATTGCAAACCGCATCCGGCCCCTTTGCTGCACGCCGCGGATCTCCTGTCCGTGAAAGCCGCGCAATGCGCTTTCGCGGGCGATGCGAGGGACGATATCGTGGCCGGTCACAAAGCCGGCATGAAAACGCTGGTTGCCCGTTTCGGATATATCGACCCCAGCGAAGATACCGCCGCTTGGGGCGCCGACGGCGAAGCGCATGCGCCCGCCGACATCGTGCACTGGCTACAGTCTTGGACCGTGTGAAGTGGATTTCGCCGATCATTGCCGCGAACGAGTGGCGGTACCTGGTTCGAACTATTACTACAGCACCGTTTTTTTACCGGCGGAACGCCAAAGCCCGCTGCACGTAATGTTCGCATTCAAAGAGGAACTGACGGCCATCCCGAGGACGTGTGCCGATCCGGGGGTCGCACGCTTGAAACTACAGTGGTGGCGGCAGGAACTCGCAGCGGTGTTTTCCGGAGGCCGCTCCGCGCATCCGGTGGCGACGGCGCTTGCGGAACTGGCCGAGAGCGCGGCGCCGAAAATCTTCGCGGCTATCGACGCCGTCGAACATGACATCGGCCCTCTCGCCTGCCCCACCTTCGCGGACCTCACGGCGCACTTCGGCAGGGTTTACGGCGGGTTTTGGCGCATCGCCGCCGGCATCGCCGGTTACGATCATCCTGCCACGCCGGATCGCATCGCGGATCTCGGGAGCGCCGTCGATCTGAGCCAGTCATTACAGGACTTGCGGATCGACGCCACCCGTGGCCGCGCCGCCCTGCCCGCCGCCGAGCTTAGCGCGCACGGGATCGATCCCTACGATCTATCCAGCCCGCTAACGCCCCGGCGCTTGCGCCCTATGCTTGCCGACCACATCGAGCGGCTCCGTGGCTTGCTCTCCGATGGCATCGCCCGGGTGCCGGCGCTCGATCGCATGCGCCAGTTGAACACCCTGGTGATGGCGAATTTGCTCTTGGTGATTCTAGAAGAGATAAAACATGACGGCTATCGAGTGAGCGAGCACCGATTGGGGCTCACGCCGGTCCGTAAACTGCTGATCGCGTGGCGAACGAAGCGCCGCGCACTTCGACGTTAGAATACGCCAAGCCTAGTGATCAATATATGGGGTCACCTATTACCCGCCCGCGTAGTCAGCTATAACAAAGAGGCGAGAATCCTCAGAATATGGGATGGCAATAGCCAGCAACCCATAACGCAGGAGGTATTCTCGCCATGAAGAAGCGTAACTATCGTGCTCAGAAAGTCAACGAGA
>JALZJW010000114.1 GCA_030859565.1 Pseudomonadota bacterium | reverse complement strand
GCAAGCGCAAAGATCGGAGCGTCCCGGTCTTGGGCGTCACGGGCAGCGGCGGTTCCGGCAAGAGCACGGTGATCGACGAGTTGCTCGGTGACTGCTTGCGCAGTTTCCCGACCCGCGCGATTGCGGTCATCGCGCTCGATCCCACGCGCCAGAAGAGCGGCGGGGCCTTGCTGGGTGATCGCCTGCGTATGAACTTTGCCGCCGATCCCCGCGTCTTTATGCGTTCCATGGCCACCCGGCGGCGGGACCTGGCCACCAACGAAGTCCTCGGCGATTGCGTCGATTTTCTCAGGTCATTGGACTTCGATCTCATCATCATCGAGACCGCCGGCGCGGGGCAAGGAGGCACCGAGATCGTGGGACTCGCCGATGTCTCGCTCTACGTCATGACCAGTGACTACGGCGGGCCCACGCAGCTCGAGAAGATCCAGATGCTGGACTACGCCGATCTCATCGCGCTCAATAAATGCGACGCGCGCGAGGCGGAAGACGCTTTGCGGGACGTGCGCAAACAATGGCGGCGCAATCGCAATGCCTTTACTCTGCCGGACGCCCAAGTCCCGGTCTACCCCACGGTCGCGAGCCGGGTCCATGATCCGGGCGTGACGCATTTATTTTATGCGCTTTGCGAGCAGCTCGATCGCATTCGATCCCGGGATCGGGAGCCGTGGACGCCACTCGCGGGTGAGCGCGCGCCGGCGCAGGGGACGCAACCGCTCATCCCGTCACGGCGGAGCCGCTATCTCGGGGAGATCGCCGAGCAGGGCCAGGCCGAGACCGCGGCGATCGAACAGCAGGTCCGGGCGGCTTCCCAGGCCCGTGGTTATTATCTCAGCTTGCAAGCGCTGGCCGATCCGCAGTTGCCGCCGCCTCTTAAGCCCTACTCCGGCGATCTCGCCCAGTCGAACGGTGATGAGGCCCTCGTGCGGCTGCGCCGCTGTTACCAAGATGTCTTAGCGACGTTAAGCCCCGAGGCGCTCGCCGCACTCGATGAGTGGCCCCAGGTGCGCGCCCAGGCCCAGCAGGACCGCTACGCCTATAATGTGCGCGGAGCCGAAATCAGCGGCGATAACGCCACCGAGAGCCTTAGCCATCTGCGCATTCCGAGGTTGGCGCTGCCTCATTACCAAGACTGGGGCAGCCTGCTGCGCTTTTTGCTCAAGGAAAACCTGCCCGGCCGTTACCCTTACACCGCCGGCGTCTATCCCTATCGCCGCAGCACCGAGGAGCCCACGCGGATGTTCGCGGGCGAGGGCGGTCCCGAGCGCACCAACCGGCGCTTCCACTATCTGGCCGCCGGGCAAAAAGCGACGCGCCTCTCCACCGCCTTCGACCCGATCGTGCTTTACGGCGAAGACCCGGACACGCGCCCCGATATCTACGGGCGCCTGGGCATGTCGGGGGTTTCGGTGGCGACCTTGGACGATGTGAAAAAGCTATACTCGGGCTTCGATCTGTGCGCACCCGCGACATCGGTATCGATGACTATCAACGGTCCCGCGCCCATCCTGCTCGCCTGCTTCATGAACGCGGCTATCGATCAACAGGTGGAAAAATACCTGCGCGAGTCGGGCCGCTGGCGGGAAGCGGAGACGCGGATCGCGGCGTTATACCAGGATCTACCGCGCCCGCGTTATCGCGGCCCGCGGCCGCAAGGGCATGACGGCTTGGGCCTCGGGCTTTTGGGAGTGAGCGGCGGGCAATGGCTGGATCCCGAGACCTACGCGCGCATCCGCGCCGACACCTTGGCTAAAGTACGCGGCACGGTGCAAGCCGATATCTTGAAGGAAGACCAGGCGCAAAACGAGTGCATCTTCGCCATCGAGTTCGCGCTCCGCATGATGGGCGATATCCAGGAATTCTTTATCGCCCACCGGGTGCGCAATTACTATAGCGTCTCGGTCTCCGGCTACCACATCGCCGAGGCCGGCGCCAATCCCCTCACCCAACTTGCCTTCACGCTCGCGAACGGTTTTACCTTAGTCGAGTATTACCTGAGCCGGGGCATGGCGATCGACCAATTCGCGCCCAACCTGAGCTTCTTCTTCAGTAACGGCATGGACCCGGAATATGCCGTGCTCGGGCGGGTCGCGCGGCGCATCTGGGCGCGAGCGTTGCGGGAGATTTACCGGGCGGCCCCGCGCAGCCAGATGCTCAAATACCATGTTCAGACCTCGGGACGCAGCCTGCATGCGCGCGAGATCGAGTTCAACGATATCCGCACCAGCTTGCAGGCGCTCTATGCCATTTACGATAACTGCAATAGCCTGCACACGAATGCCTACGACGAGGCGGTGACGACCCCGACCGAGGAGTCGGCCCGCCGGGCGCTCGCGATTCAACTCATCATCAACCGCGAGTTCGGTCTCAATTACAACGAGAATCCCTTGCAAGGCTCCTTTATCATCGAGGAGCTGAGCGATCGCCTCGAAGGGGCGGTCTACGAGGAGTTTACGCGTTTATCTCAGCGCGGCGGCGTGCTCGGGGCCATGGAAACCCTCTATCAGCGCATGAAGATCCAGGAAGAAAGCCTGTACTACGAGTCCCGCAAACAGGGCGGCGACTTAGCGATCATCGGGGTCAATACCTTCGTGCGCGAGGACACCGAGCCGCGTGCCGCGGCAGGCCGCCTGGTACGCGCGAGCGCGGAGGAGAAGCGGGCGCAGATCGAAGCCGTCGCATATTTCAAACGGCAGCATGCCGATAAGGCCCCGCAAGCGTTAAAGCGCCTGCAACAGGTGGTCGATGCGGGTGGCAATACCTTCGCCGAGCTGATGGATACCGTGCGTGACTGTTCGCTCGGTCAGATCACCCAGGCGCTCTATGAAGTCGGCGGCCGCTATCGCCGGCGCATGTGAGAGCTTGTGAATAAATTTGCTGCGCAGCCCGCCCGCTTCGTTGCGCGGCAAAATCTTCCTGCCCCGTTGCGAGGACGGCATAAAGTCCAATACATTTCGCCTGCGGGGTGTGGACGCCGCAGGCGACCCAAGGAGAGCACGGCTCCCGACAGTTGCTGAGCATTGCCAGAATTATGGTGACGCGCAAGCACGCGACCAAGCAAACGGGGTCGCAATGGCTGTTGCAGGGGGTTCTTAGTTGAAGCTCATGGTCGCGCTCAACGGCGCGGCAAGAAAAGGCGCAATGATGCTCAGGTACTGGGTCAGTTGGTTGCTGAGCTTGAACGACAAACCTCGCGCCGAGAGCCACTGCTCCGCCTCCTCGGGCGTCGTCGCCTGACCGATCTCTCTAACGAGCGCCTGTGCCCGCATGTTCAGATACAAGGCCGGGGGCACATAGGCGCCGATCAGCACTGTGGTGAACGCTACCCCCCAGTAGGCCGAGACGGATGAGGCCACGCCCGAGAGCCCGGATTGCAGGCCGGGATCGCTCGATAAACTCGATGCCCACCCGAGCCAGACACTCATGTGCAACACCCCGACGACCAGGAACACGGACGCGACGGCGATCACCTCTTTGAGATGACGCGCGCGCACCGCCATATGCTCAGGATCGTCCTCAATCGCAAGGGATGCCACGGTCGCGCAGGTAGTCATCAGAATAAAGACCGGCGCGATCGTGGCGAGCACGTTGATTAGGGCGATAATCACATAAACTTTTTGCAAATACTCATCGCCGAAGCTTCCCGCGTGCGTCAGGATCGAGTAGGTAAACCCGAAGACGAGCTGGTACATAACGCTCCCTTGTCCAGCGCCGGATGTCAGTTGGCCTAGAATCGCAGCGCCGAGCAGGGCACCGATTGCGGCGGTGATAATGAGCTGTCCTCGTCCCACCGAGCGGCGCAAGGTCACGATGCAATATAGCATCGCCACCAGCGGTACCACGATACTGAGGAGCGCGGCGGCGAGCCACACGAGCCGCGCATTAAGCTCCGCCAACGCCTGCTCGACACCCGGCACACCCGCCTCTTGCACCGCTGCGAGGAGCAGAGGGCTGAAGGGTTTGTCGGGATCGGCACTGGCCTCGAACAGCACGACCGCCAGGGCGTACAGGAGCAGCGGCGGCAACATGAAAAGGAGATGCCGGAATCGCTCGAGTGTTTCAGATTCTACCGCAATCGGTTGCATGAACGAATGCCAAGCTTAAGATCCTGGGGGCGCATGTGGAGCTAAAGGCGCTCCGCTATTTTGCCCCGCCGGGGAGATTATGCCACAGCTCCCTGGCGCTACCCCCTTGATCTGATCGAGGGCGAGCGCGTGGACGGGTACACTGCCTTGCAGGCGGCCCGGGCCTATGCTTTTCGGATCGCTGGGGAATTCGATCGCGAACGCATAGGATTTTTGAACGCCCTTTTTCCTCAAAAGTGTAGGTACTGCTTAACCTGCGGGGTGGTTACCCCCGTTGCGAGGGCGGCATAAAGTCAAATATATTTGGCCTGCGGGGTGTGGACGTCGCAAGCGGCGGGGTATTTAACCTACGTCCACCTTACTCTAAAAATAAGAACAACGATGACAAAATCCAGCGTAGCTATCATCGGCACCGGCCCGGCGGGACTCGCGTGCGGGCATTTCTTGCACCATCGATTCGATGTAACGGTGTACGAAAAGAACGATTATGTCGGCGGACACGCAAATTCCGTCACGGTGGAGCACAACGGAGAAACGGTTCGCTTCGATACCGCCTTCGTCGTGTTCAACAACGCCGCCTATCCGCTGTTTATGCGGCTGCTGAGCGAATTGAACGTAGCGAGCATGTACTGTCCGATGAGCTTCAGCTTCCAGATCTATCCCGATGGCCTCCAGTATATGACCCGAGGCCTGACCTATTGCTTTTGCGATCTCGAAAACCTGCTGAGTTGGCGTTTTTTGAGGATGCTTTTTGAGATGGTGAAATTCCACCGCAATGCGCCGGAGGTGCTCAAGGACCGCAAGTACCGGGACTACAGTATCGCCGGGTACGTGCGGGAGAAAAACTACAGTGAGGACTTCCAGCATCGCTTCTTGATCCCGTTCATCGCGGTCACCTGGTCGCTGCCGCCGGAGAAAATGTTGGACTATCCGATAGTCACGCTGGTCGAGTTCCTGTATCACCACGGCGCACTGCAAGGCCCTCTAGGGCGCAAACATTGGCGAACCGTCATCAACGGAAGCCGCTCGTACGTGGAGAAAATCACAGCGCCTTTCAAAGATCGCATCCTCACGAATCACGGCGCCGCGTGCGTCAGGCGCAAGAACGGGGCGGTCGAAGTCAGCGACAGCCACGGCGAGGTTAAGACCTTCGATCGCATCATCTTCGCTTGTCACGCCGACCAGGCACTCGCGATGCTCGCTGACCCCAGCGCTTTGGAACGGGAGTTACTGAGTAAATTTACCTATCATCGCAGCCTGGTGGCCGTGCACACCGACGCGTCCCTGATGCCGGTCAAGCGGCGGCATTGGGCGGGTTGGAACTATTATGTTCACTACGATCGCGACCGTAATCCACGGTCATCGACGACCTATCACATGAACACTCTGCAAAAGATGTCTGCGACGGCGGATTACTTCGTGACCTTCGGCGATATCGACCGAGTTAACGACAAGAAGATCCTCAAAGAGCTGACCTACGAGCATCCTATCTTTGATCTACCCGCCATCAATGCCCAGCGGGAGTTGCATAAGCTCAACCAGAATGGCCTTAGCTATTTTTGCGGATCGTATTTCAAGTACGGCTTCCACGAAGACGCCTTCCGCGCCGGGGTCGAAGTGTGCCGGGCGCTCACGGGAGAGCCAATCTGGGAGGAACCCGTATGAGGAAGGAATTCGTGGGATGACACAGGCGCCGCTGCATACCCCATCAAGAGATCTGGCCCGAATGCCACTTACTTAAGAGAAAATCCTGCAAAACCGTCATTCCGGCCGGAGCGAAGCGGCGAGCCGGAATCCAGTCATTCGTGAACCTTCCTGGATTCCCGCCTCCGCGGGAATGACGGAAATTTTGGACTCCCGCCTGTGCGCCGGGGGGCGGATAGTTCAACCATAACGACTCGATACGCGCGCTCTTCGACGAGTTGCAAAGATGCGACGCGGAATCCACTCTCCACCAGTCATCGTAGAGGCGCTCCATGAGGCCGCAGCGGCCGCCCAAGCCAGCATCTATCCGCAAGGCTCACAGCAAACGGCTAGAAGGATAGGAAATCCAACACGATTCCGCAACGGGCAATGTTTCCCCGATGCGGCGTTCCGCCCTGCAAGGTGGCTATTTAGCGCAGCCTGAATGAAGCGCCAGCCGAATACGGGGAAATTCCGATCCCGGATTTCTATCCGTACTTGCCGTACTTGCTCGCCACACGGATTGCGGACGTCAGGCCGCCGACGCTTCGCGTTCGAGTTCGGACTCCCGTGCGATGAGGTCTTCGTCCGCCAAAAGCTTGTTTAGTCCCGGCACCGCATGATCGAAGGTGAACATGTAGTAGTGATAACCGAGCGTGATGTAGTGCATGATAAAGGGAATCTGATCCGGGTATTCGCGTATAACCCGCCGGGAGAATTCTTGACTCGCTTTCTTGTAGTCCTCGGGGAACTGTTTATAGATGCGTCGTTGCTGCCGGTATTGACTCCAAATAGTTCGCAGAGAAATTTTTCCGTTAACTAACTTCGAGACGAGATTGCGCACCCCGGAAGCGGTTAAGAAGAAGAGACGTTTCAAGCGGCCGGCCGCGGTGGCCGGATGCGACATGCGGGAGAACATTTCGAGCGCGCGCTTAAAATACGCCTCCGGTTCGTAGAGCGTCCGGATCACGCGCAGATGCCCCTCTAAGAGCTGCTTGCGGGGAATGCGCGTCACGATATTCGTGTATCCTGATCCGAGCGTTCGTTCTTCGTCACCCGTAAGCTCTTCGATCAAGCGGCCGGTTTGCTTCATGCGCGCGAAGAGCGGCGTCCCGGGCAGCGCCACGAGCGGGCCGATCATCGCGTTCGCTATGGACGCATCGGTAATAAACGCGATCTGACGGGCGAAGATATCATCAGTGTCGCTGTCGAACCCGACGATGAACGAGCCATAGGTCAACAGACCAGCTCGCTGGATGCGCCACACGTGCTCGACCAAGGAACCCTTTAAATTTTGGAACTTACGCGTTTCCTTCAGGCTGTCCGCTGAGGGCGTTTCGATGCCCATGAAGACCCAGATAAAATTCGCCTTGACCAGGAGATCCAGCAGCTCGGCGTCATCGGCAAGATTCACCGTCACCTCGGTCCCATAGAAGAAGGGGTGGCCGCGCTCGGCATTCCACACGGCGAGCGCCGCCAGGAGTTTCTTGGCTTCTTTTTTGTTACCGATGAAGTTATCGTCGACGACGAAAATCACGCCGCGGAAACCGGTGTCGTAGATCGCTTCCAGCTCCTTCATCATCTGCGGCGGGGTCTTGGTTCTCGGCTTGCGCCCGAACATCACCGTGATGTCGCAGAATTCACATAGATAAGGACAGCCCCGCGAGAACTGCACCGAATTCATCGCATAGTAATCGAGATTGAGCAGATCAAACCTCGGCACCGGCGTTTTTGTGACATCGGGTTTGTCGGGAGTGGTGTAGACGCTCTTATATGTGCCCCGTTCCAGGTCTTGGAGGAACTCGCGCCAGGTGATTTCGCCCTCGTTTAGAACCTGCACGTCGCAATGGGGGGTGCATTCCTCGGAACAGGCCGTCGGATAGGGGCCGCCAAATACAACCAGCTTCCCCGCGGCTCGGGAGCGCGCCGCGGTCTCAAATAACGAGGACTTTTGGGTCAGCATAGCCGAGAGACAGACCATATCGGCCCACGCTAGATCGCTTTCTTGCAGGGATTCGCAGTTCAAATCGACCAAGCGGATCCGATAGTCCGCCGGCGTCATTGCGGCGAGCGTGATCAGGCCCAATGGCGGCATCGCCGCCTTTTTGCCGATGAGCGGAAGGTAGTATTGCGAGCCCCAGTAAGTGGGCGGAAACTTCGGGTAAACCATCAGGATATTCTTGCATTTATCGGTCATAGATCCTCCTCGCGCTGTGACCCGCTGGGACAATCCCGGCTTACATAGCGAGTATAGGAAATTTGGCTCGCGAGCGCCAATGGTAGAGCTGTGCGTCGCAACGCGTAGCCCTAGCCTTGGCACTTCCGTCGCACGCATGGGTTCCAGGTAGAATAGCGCATGATTCTAAGCGGCCACGGCCTTGACTCCTTCCATCCGCAACCTGGGAACCGAGCATCATGCACTCCGACAACGCTGTATTCGTAGGCAAGGGCGAGACACCGCAACAGCTTCTGTTGCAGCTCGCGAATCGCCATGGATTGATCGCCGGCGCCACCGGCACCGGCAAGACCGTGTCCGTGAAGGTCCTCGCCGAGGGCTTGTCGAGCCGCGGCGTGCCGATCTTTTTAGCCGACGTCAAAGGTGATTTATCCGGGACTAGCCAACCCGGTACTGCCGACCCCAAACTTACCGAACGCGCCCGCACCATGGGTCTCGACGATCATACCCCGCGGGGCTTCCCGACGATCTTCTGGGACATCACAGGCGAACAAGGCCACCCGCTGCGAACCACCATCTCGGAGATGGGGCCATTTTTGCTGACCAGGCTCCTGCAGCTCAACAGCGCCCAGGAGGGTGTTTTAAACATCGCCTTCAAACTCGCCGACGACGAAGGGTTGTTGTTACTCGACCTCAAAGATTTGCGTGCCATGCTGGATTTCGTCGGTGAGAACGCTTCCAACTTGACGACGACTTACGGCACGGTCGGCAAGTCCTCGCTCGGAGCTATCCAGCGCGGCCTGCTGGTCCTGGAACAAGAAGGCGCGGATCGGCTTTTCGGCGAGCCAGCGTTGGATATTCACGATTTCATGCGCACGGATCCCGAGGGCCGCGGGTATGTGAGCCTATTACGCGCGGATTCCCTGATGCGGCAACCGCGATTGTACGCCACGTTCTTGTTGTGGTTGCTGTGGAGCTTTTCGAAGAGCTTCCCGAGGTCGGTGATCTCGAAAAACCGAAGCTAGTATTCTTCTTTGACGAGGCCCACCTGCTGTTCAACGAGGCGCCCAAGGCCCTCATTGAGAAAGTCGAACAGGTCGTGCGCTTGATCCGGTCTAAGGGGGTGGGGGTGTATTTCATCTCGCAAAGCCCCCTCGATGTCCCGGAAAGCGTCCTGGGGCAGTTAGGTAACCGCATTCAGCACGCCCTGCGCGCCTTCACCCCGCGCGATCAGAAGGCCGTGCGCGCGGCCGCGGAAACCTTCCGCGCCAATCCCGCGTTCGATGTCCGTACCGCCATCACCGAGCTTGCGGTCGGCGAGGCCTTGGTCTCGTTCCTCGATGAGACCGGCGTCCCCGGCATGGTGCAGCGCACGCGCATCCGCCCGCCCGCCTCCCGCATGGGACCCGCGAGCAGTGAAGAACGCTCGGCCATCCTCCGGGCCAGCCCCCTCTACGGGCACTATGAACAAGTGGTCGATCGCGAATCCGCCTATGAGCATCTCCAATCACGCGCTGACCGGCCGTCCCCCGAACGTGTGTCACCACGCCGTGCAAAAGGACGGAGTGGGATTGGGCAAACCGCCGCCGATGCTTTGGTCAAAAGCGTGGCACGCGGCATCGAAAGCAACCTCGGCCGGCAGATCCTGCGCGGCGTGCTGGGATCAATCTTCAAGGGGCGATGATGCGCGATTTCAACGCTACGCTGTTTTGAGAATCACGCGGTAAGCGGCTTAGGGACTGGCCGGCGACGCTGTCGTTGCGTCCTCGGCGCGCCAAGCAGGGCCATCCCTGGCCCTGGCTTTCCGACGCTTCGCGTTCCTCTTTCACTTACCGGTGGGCGATGTGTGGGGTATGCCTACCTGCAACCTGTTTATGGCCGTGGAACCCAAGGGCCAAGGCGAGTCGTGGAAGTAACCGGCCGTCGCACGAAGGTGGACTTCGTGAATTTCGTACGCCGACTCCTCAAGGAGGTCTACGCGGCGCCAGCAAGGTCCACTTGGTCCTGGAACCTCAATACGCATTTCCGCTCCAGTTTCGAGGAGGTGCTCGATCACAATACTGCCAGCGCTCTTCGTCGGGTGGAGTTTCACCATACGCCCAAACATGCCAGTTGGCTTAACATGGCCGAAATCGAGATCGGTATTCTGGCGCGTCAGTGTTTGGGCCGACGTCTCAAGGATCGGGGCTACCATCACGCTCGAAGTCGCTCGAGAAAACTCCGGGTGGTGCCGGCGTGTGAGACGCGTCCGCCCGCTCTATGACCGCAGCGTGGTGCTCGCGGTTCTGTCGTTCATCGCGACGCTCGTGGGCTGGCGACTTGGCAACCGCGCAAGCGAGGCGTTAGACTCTCATTCTCCCTTGCAAAGGCAGCCCCTTTGGCCATCCTCAACAGAGCCCCCCTTCAAAAGCGTGGGGGGGGCGTTTTCTGTCCTCTCATGCGACGCCTGCAACGCGCAGGAACTCGCCTAGCGTGAAGGTGCCACCGTCCGGAGTCCAACCGGTCTTGCGAATCCCATCCTTGTCCAGTTGAAGCATCCCGCCGAACACCTCGCTAACGAGCAGGCTGCCGACTGGGCCGAGGTGCGCGCCGTTGTAGTCGACACCGGCCTCTGCCAGAAGATACACCCACAGCGGTGCCTCACCACCGAACGCCGGGTCGTTGATGCCGACCTCCTCGTTGGTCAGAACCGGGACGCCGAGGGTGATGGCGACGGCCTGCCCGGACGGTAGCTGGTAGCGCTTAGCGCGGATGATGTTGCGGCTGGCGAGCGAGTTCGGCCCGCCCGGGATCGCGGCCGGGACCGGCAGTCGGAACAGCCCACGGGACAGGAGCGCGTCGATCCTGCGGCTGATGTTGATGGGCGCGGGGAACCCATCGACCTCCACGAAGTTCGGCCAGTGGATGCGCCGGTTGGCCGGGATCGGCCGGCCACCCGTAAGGTCGCCCTCCGTGCCGTTGAACACCTGCACGAACGGCGGCGCCGGGTCCGTGGGCGCCGGAGCAACCATGCGGTACGCTTGGCGCACCATGCTGTGACCGAACCGGTACCCCGCAACCGCCCACTCGATCGGCAGGTTCGGGTCGTGCGGGTTGCCCGGCTTGAAGAACTTGTTGGACGTCGCGTTGAGCACCGCGTCCGCGTAATCCGGGTGCAGCACCCGTGGCAAGAAGTCGTGCGTCACGACCCACTGGTAGTGATTGATCCTCGCGCGGCGGGCATCCTCGAAGTTCATGCCCAGGTCGACCATCGCGTTGTGGAACTTCAGGAACGCGAGGTGCAATTGGGCGATGATCATGTTCTCGTCATTGCGCGAGTCCGCGATCAGCGCCCGGCCATCCGACCCGCGCGGCAGGTCGCCGCCGTCCGGACCGATGCGCATCTTGTCGCCGTCGCGGACGCTGCCCGGCCCATACACGGAGTCCAGGTCGAGCTTCGCGTTGCGTACGTTGTTGAGCTGGTCGATGGGGAACGTCGTGGCTGGCAGCGGGTTCTCGTCGCGCGTCACGTCGTGGTCCACGAACTGCCCGAAGTACGTGAATCCAGCCGGGGTGTTGCGCGGTGAGTTGTCCGGGTCGTTTAGGTCGACCATCGGTCCCGTGCTCGTGCCCTCGCACGGCGCGGGCGTGCACGCCCCGTGATTCGCCAGCGCGACGTCGGAAGGCTCGAACGCGGTGAGCTTCGAAAATATTCGCACGAAGTCCTGATTCTTGGCGGACGCGGGTGCGACCAGCAGCAGCGCCGTCACGAGCGATGCTAGGACGGTGGTGCGTAACTTCATCGCGCTATGGATAGCTACCAGAGCTAATATTAATTTTCTGGACATACTTTATCTATGAAGGAGTTATCCTACTCGAATCATTCTCAATAGCATTTCACCAGAGATTAGCTCCGACATCACACATTCTGCGGAGCGAAATCGTAGGTAACACTACAACTAATTGGGCATGGCTTTTAGTGTCAATTACCTATTCTGCGAACTGGTTCACAATTTAGTGCAAATGTTTAAATGACTGAATCACTAAAAGAAACTCCGCTAATCGTCCGCAAGGGGAGGCGGTGCTGCGCGGGGTTAATTTGACGATTCAAAGCAGCGAACGGGTTTTGCTTGAGGGATCATCGGGCGGTGGAAAATCAGCTCTGGCGGCCTTGTTGGTAGGATTACGCACGCCTGAAACCGGATTACTGCTGGTCAAGGGACTTGACCGGCACACGCTCGGCGAAGACTGGCGGCGGCTCGCTACCGCCGCGCCGCAGTTCCATGAAAACCATATTCTCACTGGCACACTGGCGTTCAATCTTCTTATGGCACGTCGATGGCCGGCGACGGAGGAGGATCTTCAAGTGGCTGAAGCCGTGTGCCTGGATTTGGGTTTAGGTGACTGGAACGCATGCCTTCCGGTCTGAACAAATGGTAGGCGAGACAGGCTGGCAGCTATCGCATGGCGAGCGCAGTTGTGTCTACCTTGCGCGTGCTTTACTGTAGAATGACCGACGATCATACCATAAGTCCGAGCGCAGGTGCAGATTCAGTCTATTCCAATGCAAGATGAGTCTGAAGGGAGGGCTTATTTCTAATACAAGATGAGTCTGAAGTAAGGCGGCGACTGTTCATGATGGGAGGATGAAGACCATCATGAACGACGGACAATT
>JALZJW010000113.1 GCA_030859565.1 Pseudomonadota bacterium | reverse complement strand
GCGCAAGGGTAACCGTTTGCTGGTCAGTCACATCGATGCGTTGGGATGGGCTTTTCGGTACGTCAGGGAACGACATCCATTCCGGTTGGAGGCGGTGGTGGTCTTGCCGGATCATCTCCATTGTATTTGGACGTTGCCTTCCGGTGACTCGGATTTTTCCATGCGCTGGAATGTACTGAAAGGGCACTTTTCTCGTGCCATCGACGAAGGCGAACGAATCTCTCAAAGCCGGGAGAAACGAAGAGAACGGGGTTTGTGGCAACGTCGATTTTGGGAGCACCTGCTGCGCGATCAGGACGATTTCAACAAACACGTCGATTACATCCATTGGAATCCGGTAAAACATGGCTGGGTCAAGCAGGTTGCAGATTGGCCGCATTCGAGCTTTCACGACTATGCGGCCCGTGGCATTTATCCGGTAAACTGGGGTTGCGAGAGAATATTCGACGTTTGCGCGGGTGAATAACTCGAACGATGCGCTTCGTTCCTCAGCACATCCTACACGGGCTGAGTAGCGGTAGCCGATGGGTTTGTGGTGGGTTTTCTCGGTCCCTGCTTGGGCTTGCCCTGCCCTTCGGCGCGATCCTCTTCGCCCGCCTCTCCAAGTTCCGCAGCGCTTGACATACCGCCCGGCAAGGATCTGGCCCCGAGCTGGCAATTATCGCGGAGGTCCCGTTGAAACCTAACGGACCAAAAAGCGCACGTCCGGTGCTCGCTGTGCGCACGCGGAACAAGGGTTATGCTTGATGAATGTCACGTTATCGGAGAAACTGGTATGCGTTCGGTACACCGCTATGACAAAGTGCGCAATAGGCGCTACAAGACTGTAGATCTCATCGTGGATGAAGTCTCGTGGACTCCTAAGGAGGCCGTCCGGAACGGCCCGGCGCACCGCAAACCGTCCGATCGCGTCGGCGTTCGTATTGACTATCACGAGGTAGAGCTACGTGAAGAGGTCAAGGCGGTCTGGGGAATATGGCGACCCAAGCAGAAACGTTGGGAAATGTCCTACGGCACCGCAGCCACACTGAACCTCGCGAACCGCATTTGAGATGGACTAAACCTATATACATTCATATATATAAGGCTAGATGTATATATCTATATACAGCTGTTTGTATATGAATACATATGCTTTATGATGGTGGGGTTCGTTAGTCCATTATATGTTAGCTGGAATGAGGATAACCACACCGAATGCCGGACTTTGATATCGGCCTGCGATACTACACGGTCATCCCTGACGGATACCTCGATGAATTTCGAGCGTCCTTTATAGATGACGACGTGCGTCTATCCGAACAAGAACTCGAACCGGCACCATTCAACGCGATGGAGTGGGTGATTCCCACTGCCGTCGCAGTCTACGTGGCAAAACCATTCCTCGACGCAATTATCAAACGCGCGGCGGACGACTTTGGCGATGCAGTCTACCCTCGTATCAAAGCGGCTATCATCAATCTCGCGAAGAAACTTTACGTCCGCGAGCGGCTCCCATTGGTCATGATTACCAGCCAAGGACCCAACGATGACTCGTCAGACGTAATTCAGTTTTCAATTTGCTCTGAAACCACTACCAAACGGCGCATCAAGTTCGTCTTCACTAAAACTTACGCCGAACAACAATACGAAACCTGTATCGACCAAATATTCACCATTCTTGCTGAACATCACGGCAGCGGAGACGGTAGGGACGCCCTTTCACAGCAGATTGCTCAGCTACCCGCAATCCGGCGAGATCAGATATTCCTTG
Organism: Pseudomonadota bacterium; assembly: GCA_030859565.1. Lineage (NCBI taxonomy): Bacteria > Pseudomonadati > Pseudomonadota > Pseudomonadota bacterium. The sequence goes on along the minus strand of JALZJW010000113.1, from coordinate 10,868 downwards.
TGTACGACGACGAATCAGAGACGTGGTCCGTGCGTGATCCGATTCAGGCCACCCTCGATCGCAAACGCGCGTCGGACCAAGGCAGCTAACGAAACGCTCAACCGGAGCGGCGGGTTGGGCGCGGAATCACAATTGAAAGTCGCTGGCCGCCGCCCGGTTAGCGTTAACGTTTAGACGGCGCTCGTCGGCTCCTCGGCCCGCCTTTACGGTGAAGAGCTACCATGTCAGAAGCAAACGCTAGGTTCCTAGGTACGATCCCCGAGCTATATGATCGCCACCTCGGCCCAGTGATCTTCGAGCCGTATGCTGCGGACCTGGCTCGCCGAGTGACGGTTGCTACGGCTGCGCCCGTGTTGGAGATAGCCTGCGGAACTGGGATTCTCACTCAGCACCTGCGCGCGCGCCTGTCTCCCCCCGTCCGGTTGGTCGCCACCGATCTGAACCAGCCAATGATTGACTACGCACGCTCCAAGCTAGGCGCGCTGGCGCCCATTGACTGGCGCCCGGCCGATGCCGCAGCCCTTCCGTTTCCTTCCGCCTCGTTCGCCGCCCTGGCTTGTCAATTCGGCCTGATGTTTGTCCCCGACAAGGAAGCGGCGTTCCGTGAAGCCCGGCGAGTTCTAGCGAAGGACGGTTTGTTCGCCTTCAACGTGTGGGCTAGCTTTGAACACAACCCGTTTGGGCGCATCGCGCATGAAACCATTGGAAGTTTCTTTTCCGTGGACCCGCCGAACTTCTATCAGGTGCCGTTCGGATTCCACGATCCTGATGTGTTGCGGCGTTTCCTGGATGCAAACGACTTCGGTCAAGTGGAACTTGAGTGGGTCACCCTTGAGGCTCGCAGCCCGTCCGCGAAATCGTTAGCCATCGGACTCGTCAAAGGCAACCCCGTAAGCATCGCAATCCAGGAGCGTGAGGTCGCCCTAGATCCAATCGTTGACGCACTCGAAGCTGCTTTAGCGCGAGTCGGTGGCGATCATCCGTTCCGTTCAACGATGCGGGCGCTCGTAGTCACTGCGCGGGCGGGCGCCATCTAACCCTCCAATTCCTCCTCATGCCTCAGCAGTTCGACGATGTCTGTGATTGTGTTGACGCCGCGCTCCGGCGTGTCGGCAAGCGCATCGTGCTGGCATTGCCGCTCGCGCTCGGCAACCCCGTACCGCTGGTAAATGAGTTCTACCGGCGCGCGCTCCGCGATCGGTCGATTGAGCTTAAAATTTTCACCGGCTTGAGCCTGCGCAAGCCGCAAGCGTCGAGCGAGCTCGAACGCCGCTTCCTCGATCCGTTCGTCGCGCGGGTCTTCGGCAACTGCCCGGAGCTCGACTACGTCGCGGCCGTGCGTGCGGGCCAGGTGCCGTCCAACATCGAAGTCATCGAGTTCTTCCTGGAGCCGGGCACCTATTTGGGTAACGCTTACGCGCAACAGCATTACCTCAGCGCCAACTACACGCATGTCGCCCGCGAGCTGCTCGCGCACGGCGTGAACGTCGTGGCGCAGATGATCGCAACGCGGGTGAGCGACGGGCGCACGGAATACAGTCTAAGCTGTAACCCGGACGTGACCGTCGATCTGCTACCGGAGCTCGACGCTGCCCGCCGCGGCGGGCGCGAGATCGTCACCATCGGCGTTGTGAATCGCCATCTGCCGTTCATGTTCGGCGGTGCAGAGATCGCGGAGAGCGCTCTGGATTTCGTCGTCGAACATTCGCGCTATGACTACGATCTGTACTGCCCGCCGAACCTCGCCATCGGTACGGTGGATTACCTGATCGCACTGTACGCCAGCGCACTGGTAAAGGACGCGGGCACGCTCCAGATTGGCATCGGTGAGCTCGGGGATGCGATCGTCTATTGCCTGCAGCTGCGGCATCAGCACAACGCCACCTGGCGAAGCGTCCTCGACGACTGTCGCGTGCTTGAACGCTTCGCTCCGCAGGTCGAGCAGATCGGCGAAACCGAGCGCTTCGAGCGCGGCCTCTACGGTTGCACCGAGATGTTCGTCGACGGCTTTCTGGATCTCTATCGATCCGGGATCCTTAAGCGGCGCGTGTATTGCCACGCGCTCGTCCAACGACTGCTCAACGAAGGCAAGATCACGGAACTCATCGACGCTCGATCTCTCGAGCGGCTACTCGAGGCGGGACTGCCGCCGCTCCTTAATGAAACCGCGTTCGCTTCCTTGCAGCAGGCGGGCGTATTTGCGGCCGAGTGCTGTTACGAGAGCGGCCGCATCCGCACTCCACAGGGCGAATGGCTGTCGGCGGACCTCTCGGACGCGGTGACGCGGGAACGGCTTGCGCACGAGTGTCTCGGCGCGCACCTGCGCGAAGGCGTGCTGCTGCACGGCGGCTTTTTCCTGGGACCCAAGGGCTTCTATGCCGCGCTGCGTGACCTACCCGAAGCCGAGCGGCGGCTTTTCGACATGACCGGCGTGGGCTTCATCAACCAGCTCTACGGTGAGGGCGCGGCGCGCCGCATCGCCCAGCGCCAGCATGCGCGCTTCATCAACACTGCGATGATGATCACGCTCACCGGCGCGGCGGTTTCGGACGCTTTGGACGATGGGCAGGTCGTGAGCGGCGTCGGCGGACAGTACAACTTCGTGTCGATGGCACATGCGTTGCCGGGCGCGCACTCGATGTTGGCGGTGCGCAGCGTGCGCACCAAGGCCGGCCGCACGACCTCCAACCTCGTGTTAAGTTACGGCCACACCACTATCCCGCGACACCTGCGGGATGTGGTGATCACCGAGTACGGCATTGCAGAGCTGCGCGGCAAGACGGACAGCGAGGTCATCGCGGCGCTGCTCAACATCGCCGATGCGCGCTTTCAGGACAAGCTGTTAGGTCAGGCACAGGCTGCCGGCAAACTCCCACGCGACTACCGGATCCCTGAAGCTCACCGCAACAACACTCCCGAGACGCTGGAGAGGGCGCTCGCGGGACATCGCCGCGCGGGGTTGTTCTCGGCGTATCCGTTTGGCAGCGACTACACCGCCGAGGAGCTTGTGCTGGCCCAGGCATTGAAGCGGCTGCGCGAGCGCATGGAAACGGCGGCCGGCAAGGCTGCGGCCGTGGCAACGGCGCTCCTGCGGCCGGGGATTTCGGCGCCCATGCGGCCGTATCTGCAACGCATGCGGCTCGACCGGCCGCAGAACATGCGCGAAAGGCTGTTGCAGAGACTGGTGGCAAGCGAGCTTCGGGGGCTTCTGGGCTGAGGCCAGTGTCACATCGGCGTCATCTGAAACCTGTCCGTGGCGAATTCAGAAAGCGGGCTATCCACTTAACGCAAGTTGTCACAACGTGTTGTGGTCCGGAAATCTTGTTTCTAACCAGCGCGCTACTGTTTGACGCGTTTGAGGCGAGCGCCTTGTTGGGCGGTGACGTTACCGCGCTCAAGCATCACGGCCACTTGTCCGTAGCAGGGGCCTTCCAGGTCATGCAGATCATGCTCGACATCGACATTCTGGCCACACTTGCTGGTCCATTTCCCATTTGATAACTGCCTTGCTGCGTGCGTGGGCACGTCGGCCAGTGCGTAGATCGCTACCTTCTCCTTATTTGGTTCGACATCGGGTCCTTCGGCAGTCGCGTATCCGAGAGTCCCGAACGCCTGTCGAAATGGGTCGAGCGTTGCTCGCTGGGGTACGCCCGGGGGCCAGTAGGTATATGGCGAAGGCCACCAGCACCTCCGATGGTCCCCGGCAGCCCAAGCCATACAGTTGTATTTGACAGTTGCGGAACTCGTGACCTGAACGTTCAAAGAAAGATGCGGAAAGTTGGCGAAGAAGCCCGCCGGGTCAACGATTCGCATTCCTCCGTCTCCACTCTAACCAGGCCCGGCGCATAGCAGTAATATCGCCTCGCTGCTCGTAAGAAACGGGGTCCACCCCGGTTATGGATCTCAGCGCAGGAAACCACATTCCAGCCTTCCGTCGAAGTCTTTCGAAGATGAGCGGCGTGACGGCGGGGCCCATGCCGATTATTTTCTGGTATGCGTCATTAAGGACAATCTGGTCGATCGATGAGAGATTTCTCGTTTCACGTTCCCACCGATCGGCTAAAGACTTGAACCGCTGCGAAACGAGCGCCTTAGCATCATGCGTGTCGAAAACCGGGCTAAACGGAAGAGAGGATATACTTGACCTCGGTTTGCTCCGCTGAATTAGCGCTGGAGTGCGAGAGGGCTCCGTACTAACGTCGAAGAAGATGCTGTGGCCACTGAAGGCGCGTCTTGGACCGAAGTCGGTTATTTGGTCCATTTGTACTATTCCTTCTTCTCGGGGTTTTGGGCCACAGCGTCCAGTGTGGCGATCATCTGGGTCAACCAGTCACGAATCGCGCGCGCGGTGTCCACGCCCATAATCGCATCGACCTCCACCTCGCGGACGATTGCAGCACGGACCTTCTTGTCGGTCTGCTCCCCGAGCCGCCCGTCCTTTACCTCGAACTCCTCGGCCGTCGGAATGGCGTTGCGCTCGCTGAAGAGCGCCATATGGATAGATCTACTTGAAGGTCGTAGTCCTCCATGTGCGCCGTCCACGCAAATGACTCGGAAGAAGTTGCTCTTGATGTAGTCGTACCGAATCTTTCCGGTCAAAGGTTTAATGACGATTTTTTTGTTTTCATTGACCATGGCCATCTCCGCACATGCACTACGTTAGCTTATCATGATAAACTACCCGCCTGGATCCGGGAACCTGGTGGGGTGCCTTCCGAGTCATCGAGTCGGACGCACTCGCAGAGCCGAGGTCATATTTCATACCCTGTTGTGGTGCCTTACGTTAAGTGGATGGCCCGGTTCAAAAATTCCGCCAATGCCTTCGCCGTGTGCGACCCCTTGCGCAGGCGTGCCACCTCTTCAGGTGTGCCCTGCGCCGTGATGCGCCCGCCGCCGGCGCCGCCCTCGGGGCCGAGATCGATCAGCCAGTCGGCCTCGGCGATGATGTCGAGATTGTGCTCGATGATGACCACCGTATTTCCCCGATTAACGAGCCGGTGCAGCACGCGGATCAGTTTCTCCACGTCTGCCATGTGCAGGCCGATGGTGGGTTCGTCGAGCACGTAGAGCGTGGAGGTTGGTTTTGCGCGCTTGGAATTGCCGTTCGAGAGCGGCAGTTCGCCGGACTCTTCGGTCTTCGCCTTCGCGAGTTCCGTCACCAACTTAATGCGCTGCGCCTCGCCGCCCGAGAGCGTGGGCGACTGCTGGCCGAGCGTGAGATAGCCGAGGCCGACGTCTTGCAGCAGTTGCAGCGCGCGGACTATGCGCGTGTGGGCGCGGAAGAACTCGAGCGCCTCGTCCACGTTCATCGCCAGCACCTCGGCGATGGTCTTGTCGCGGTAACGCACCGCCAGCGTCTCAGCGTTGAAGCGCGCGCCGTTGCATACCTCGCACGCCACGCTGACGTCGGGTAGAAAACTCATTTCGATGGTTTTGATCCCTCGGCCCTCGCATACCTCGCAGCGCCCGCCGGCGAGGTTGAACGAAAACCGCGGCGGGCCGTAAGCGCGCAGCCGCGCCTCTTTGGTGCCGGCGTAGAGTTTCCGAATCTGATCCCAAAAGCCGGCGTAGGTTGCCGGGCAGGAGCGCGGTGTCTTGCCGATGGGCGTCTGATCCACCTCACACACGTGCCGCAGCGCCTCGAAACCGCGGATCTCGTCGCACCCTACGAAACTCGCCCGGCCGTTTGAGGCGAGCGCGCGCTTCAGGTTGTCGTGCAGTACGCGACGCACGAGCGTGCTCTTGCCGCTGCCCGAGACGCCGGTGACGCACACCAACCGCCCGAGCGGAATGGTGGCGCGCAGGTTCCTCAGATTATGCATCGAGGCAGCGACGATCTCGAGTGCAGGGTCATTCCTGCGCCATGGCCGGCGCGGCAGCAGCGGATGCTTCAACGGATGCGCCAGGCAGCGACCGGTGACGGACTCGGGGGTGCGCGTGAGCTCGGCTAGCGATCCTTCGGCGACGATACGCCCTCCGAGCTTGCCGGCACCCGGACCGAGATCAATCAGGTGCTGCGCCCGCCGTATCGTGTCTTCGTCGTGCTCGACCACAACCACGGTGTTGCCCTTGTTCCGGAGCGCGCTGAGCGTGTCAAGGAGTTTTAAGTTATCGCGGTGATGCAATCCAATCGTCGGCTCATCCAGGATGTAACAGACGCCGCGCAGGTTCGAGCCGAGTTGCGAGGCGAGCCGGATGCGCTGGGCTTCGCCGCCCGAGAGCGTGGGCGCGGAGCGATCGAGCGAGAGATAACCGAGCCCGAGCTGTTGCAGGAACTGCAACCGCGAAGCGAGCTCCGGCAGAATATCGCGCGCGATGTCGGCGCCGCGGCCGCGCAGTTTCAGCTTGTCGAAAAATTTCTTCGCCGCTTCGACCGAGAGCGCGGCGAATTCCGCAATCGACCGGTTCTGGAATCGCACGGCCAACGCCGTGGGGTTGAGCCGCGTGCCTTCGCAACTCGGGCACACCCTTTCCGCGCCTTCCCACCAGTCATTCCACCAGATTTCCTCGCCGGTTTGTTCGCCATCGAAGCCGCTCATCAAGATCCCCGTGCCGTAGCAGCGCTCGCACCAGCCGTGCTTGGAGTTATAGGAGAACAGCCGCGGGTCGAGTTCGGGAAAGCCGCGGCCGCAGCTCGGGCAGGCGCGCTTCGTGGAAAAGGTGGTGTCGGTGTTTTTCTTGCCGCGACCCTTGCCGGCGGAGACGATCTGCAGCACCCCCTTGCCGAGGTCGAGCGCGCGGTTGAGAGCCGCGCGCAATTCCTTCTCGCCCTTCGGGGTCACCTGGATTTCACCCACGGGCAGTTCGATGTTGTGTTCCCTGAAGCGCGCCAGCCGCGGCCAGTTATTGGTTGGCGTCATGCGGCCGTCCACGCGCAGAAACTCGAAGCCCTTGGCGAGCGCCCACTTGGCGAGATCGGTGTAATAGCCCTTGCGCGCGGTCACCAGCGGCGCCAGCACCAGAACTCTTTGGCCCCGAAGCCCGGACATGATGCGCGCCAGGATCGCCTCCGCCGTTTGCGCCTCGATTGCAAGCCTACACTCGGGACAGTATTGCATGCCGAGCTTCACGAACAGCAGGCGCAGAAAGTGATAAATCTCGGTGAGGGTCGCGACCGTGCTCTTGCGTCCGCCGCGCGAGGTGCGCTGTTCGATGGCCACCGTAGGCGGCAGCCCGAAGATCGCATCCACGTCCGGCCGCGACGCCGGTTGCACCAGCGAGCGCGCATAGGCGTTGAGCGATTCGAGATAGCGGCGCTGGCCTTCTTTAAAAAGAATATCGAACACGAGCGTGCTCTTGCCGCTGCCCGAGACGCCGGTGACGACGGTAAAGCGCTCGCGTGGAATGTGCGCTTCGATATTTTTCAGATTGTGCTCGCGCGCATGAAGGATGCGGATGGTGTTGTCGGCCGCGCGCAAAGGCGCGGCGGTGCGCTTCGGTACGCCGGCGCGTTGGTTTGCGGCGTCGGCGTACTCTCGCAGCGCTTTCCCCGTATGACTAGTCGGATGCGTGGCCACGTCTTGCGGCGTGCCGATGCAAACGATTTCGCCGCCGGCATCGCCGCCTTCCGGGCCGAGATCGATGATCCAGTCCGATGCCCGGATCACATCGAGGTTGTGTTCGATCACCACCAGCGTGTTGCCCTCGTCGAGCAGCCGCTGGAAAGCCTTTAATAAGGTGGCGATATCATCGAAGTGCAGGCCCGTCGTCGGTTCGTCGAACAGAAACAGTGTGCCCCGGTCCTTGTCCTTGCGCGTCTTGGCCTCGGCCAGATGTCCGGCGAGCTTCAACCGCTGCGCCTCGCCGCCGGAAAGGGTCGGCACCGGTTGGCCGAGCTTTAAGTAGGAGAGGCCGACCGCCGCGAGCGGTTCGATCCCACGCAGGATGCCGGGGTAGCGGGCGAATGACGCCGTCGCCTCCGACACTGTCATGTTGAGGACATCGGCAATGGATTTGGCGCCAGAGTTAATACTATTGAGCACGAGCTTCACTTCCAGCACCTCCGCGCGGAAGCGCTTGCCATCGCAGTCCGGGCAACGGATGTACAGGTCGGAAAGGAACTGCATCTCCACGTGCTCGAAGCCCGCGCCGGTACAGGTCGGACAGCGGCCGTTGCCGGCGTTGAACGAAAACGTGCTCGCCGTGTAACCGCATTCGCGCGCCAGCGGCTCGCTGGAAAAGAGCTTGCGTATTCCGTCCAGCGCGCCGACGTAGCTCGCCGGATTCGAGCGCGTGGTCTTGCCGATGGGCGACTGATCCACTAGCAACACGTCATCTATCAGTTCGTGACCGCGAATTGCCCGGTGGCTCCCCGGCGCCTCCTTCGGCCGGCCCTTGAGCTTGGCGAGCGCGTTGTACAGCACCTCCTGCACCAGCGTGGATTTGCCTGAGCCGGACACGCCGGTGATGCACACTAGGCGCTGGAGCGGGATCTTTACGTCCACGTTTTTCAAGTTGTTCTCGGCCGCACCGAGGATTTCTATGGTGGTATCGGCGGGCGGTTTCGATGGCGCGTGCGCGACGACGGACTTCGCGCCGTTAAGGTATTGCGCCGTGAGCGAGCGCTTCGATCGTTTCAGTTCCTCCGGTTCACCGAAGAACACAATCTCCCCGCCGCGCTCACCCGGACCGGGACCGATGTCGAGAATGCGGTCGGCAGCGAGCATTACCTGCGGATCGTGCTCGACCACCAGCAGTGTGTTGCCGGCATCGCGGAGCTTGTGCAGCACCTGCGTCACGCGGCCCATGTCGCGCGCGTGCAGGCCGATCGAGGGCTCATCGAGCACGAACAACGTGTTCACGAGCGAGGTGCCGAGCGCGGTCGTGAGGTTGATGCGCTGCACCTCGCCCCCGGAGAGCGTGCGCGACTGGCGGTCGAGCGTGAGATAACCCAGGCCCACCTGGACCAGATAACCGAAGCGCGCGCGGATTTCCGTGAGCAGCAGATCGGCCGCTTCATCGAGCGGCGCCGGCAAATGCAGGTCCTGAAAGAATGCCTGGGCGCGCTCGATCGGCAGCGACAGCAGGTCGTGGATGTTGAGTCCCGGGAGCGCCGCGAACGTCACCTCCTCGCAGGTCACGTCCGCTGGACGAAAACGCGCCGTCGCAGCGAGCACGCGGTCGGCGTCTTCCTTCGTGCCCAGTCGCCACAGCAGTGCCTCGCGTTTGAGCCGCGCGCCGCGGCAGGCGGGGCACGGTGTGTACGCGCGGTAGCGTGAGAGCAGCACGCGCACGTGCATTTTGTAAGCTCTGCCCTCGAGCCACTTGAAGAAGCGCTCGACGCCGTACCAGAGCTTGTCTTCCCATCGGCCTTCGCCTTCGATCACCCAATGCTGGTGTTTCTCCGATAACTCACGCCACGGCACGTCGGCCGGCACGCCGCGCTTTTTCGCGAAGCGCATGAGATCGTCTTGACACTCGCCATAAGCCTGCGTCTGCCACGGTTTGATGGCGCCCTTGCGCAGCGTCTTCGATTCGTCCGGGATGACCAGGCCGTAATCAATGCCGATGCTGCGGCCGAACCCGCGGCAGATCTCACAGGCGCCTATCGGCGAGTTGAATGAGAAAAAATTCGGGACCGGATCGCGGTAGGCGATATCGCACTCGGCACAATGCAGAGCCGAGGAAAATCGCCACGCTGCACGCGGCTTGCCGCCGCCCTCGAGCGGCGTCACCGTCACCCGCCCGTGCCCGTGCTTCAGCGCCGCTTCCAGGTCCTCGACGATGCGCGCGCGATTCTCGCCATTCAACCGCACCCGGTCCTGAATCACTTCGAGTTGCGCGCCCTCGCGTTGATGTATCCGCGTGTAACCCTGCTGCGCGAGAAAGCCTTTGATCTCGTCTTCGGTGAAGTTTTTCGGCACCGTGACGGAAAAGCTAATAAGGGCGTTCGTCCCGTTCACGCCGCGCGTGAGCAATTCGTTAACAATGCTGTCGGGGGTGTCGCGCCGCACCCCGTTGCCGCAACCGCGACAGTAGAGCTTGGCTGCACGCGCGAACAACAGCTTCAAGTGATCGTTTAGCTCCGTCATCGTACCCACGGTCGAGCGTGAGGTGCGCACGGGATTGGTCTGGTCAATCGCAATCGCCGGCGGGATGCCCTCGATACGCTCGGCCGCGGGCTTGTCCATGCGCTCGAGGAACTGGCGCGCATAGGGCGAAAACGTCTCGACGTAACGCCGTTGCCCCTCGGCGTAGAGGGTGTCAAACGCCAGCGAAGATTTCCCCGATCCCGACACACCGGTGACCACGATCAGCTCGTTCAGCGGCAGCTCGAGGTCAAAACCCTTCAGATTGTTCTGCCGGGCGCCTTTAATAAGGATATGGTTGTGCAAAATCAGTGCGCTGGAAAGCTAAGGAAGTCGGGAGTATATACCGCGAACGGGCATAATTTTCTAAGCATGGATGACCTCCATATTACCGTCACCCCGGCGGAAGCCGGGGTCCAGTGCCGCGCATGAAGGCTCGCCTGGATGCCGGTTTTCACCGGCATGACGGAAGAGAAAACGTAGATAAATGACCGTTGTTTGCGCGGGGCGGAACACCGGTGGTGGTACCCGCGATCGTGCGACTGAAGTTTCCGGTCCTATGCTCGGCGATGAGCCCGGCTGCTCAAACGGGTGTTCGATTTTGGCATCGATAAGCCAGATACATGGACGTATCGCAGTCAGCTCCTAAGGACGGAACAGTGTCTCCACTGTGGCGGCACCTCGAAGATCATCGCCGGCGCTTGCCGTTGACGATCTTGCCGACTGGGATGTGGGTCTAAGCGAGCGAGCCAGGGCCTAGGGGTCATCATCCGCTCATAAGGATAGCGTTTTCTCTGTTTGCCCTTGGCGTCGATGATGAGCTCTGGGAAGAAGCAAGGC
>JALZJW010000112.1 GCA_030859565.1 Pseudomonadota bacterium | reverse complement strand
CTCCTGGCCGCTTTCCCCATAGCACCGTGCTGCGTCTACGTGCCGTCGCCCTAGTATCCTTGGGTAGCCTGTGTGCGGCGGGGGTTTGCTCTCATATCTTGTGTTTCCGAGAGCGGCCACCACCGTTCTCGGCACGCCCCGCTTTATGGGCTCGATTTTAGGAAGTGCGTCGTGTACGCCTTACGAAGCAGCTGAGAGGATGCCTCGTTCATCCTTGGGATTAAATCGCCGCGGCTCAGACTCCTCCTCACTCTAGGGCAACGCTAGGCGAGCAGCGCGAAGGAGTGGATTTCCGGCGTGGCCTCAAGCACCTCCCTGACGCCGTTTTTGAAATCGACCGCATGAAGCGCATCCCGTTCAGGGGGATGAAACGGTCCAGGGAGCACGACTGCTTACCGAGGCGAGTGGGCGGCACCTTCAGGATCCCCGATGCGATCGCGCCGGCCAGGCGTTCGAGACTAGGTGCGCTGCGCCGCCGATGCGCTTTTTGCCGCGCGAGGCCGAGTCGCTTTTGTGACCGGATGCGCTTTCGTTGCCAGGGGCGTTTTGACCGCCGGGATCTGTCTCGCGTTGCTCCCCCGCACCTGGTACCCCCGCTTTTCCTCACGCTCTATCAGCTTCGCTTCCCGAAGCTGCACGTAAGCCCGTCTCACCGTTTCACGGCTGATACCAAGTTGCGCACCGAGCGATTGGGTCGAGGCCAGCGCCGCCCCGGGTTTAAGCTTACCGCTCTTGATGAATTCGCTTATCTGCCGCACCACTTGCGCCTCGAGTGGCTCCTCAGTGTTGCGCTTGAGTCGAATCGGAAGTTTTGCCACACCGCCTCCTTTCGAATGGTTCGTCTGTTAATCGTCGGGAGATTATGCGAGCTTATTGCCATTCAATCAATGCGGCGTGGTCCGCGCCGAGGCGGTTTTTACCTGTCAATATTCCGCAGGAACGAAGACCGTTCGAGCCATGGCGTTCCGGGCGTGGAGCGCGCGCCGATCAGATCTGTTTCTCCAACCAGCGCTCGAGCGTGCGGCGCTCCGGGTAGAGGTCGAGCACCACGCTGTGGTGAACTACTCGGTCGGTCGCCGTGAGGACGCTGCGGCGCTCATAGCGCTTGGGGAGGAGTGTGAAGAGGCAGAAGAGACGGAACCCATGTTACACATGCCTGAACCCTTGCCCTCGCTTGGGTCAAGCTCGCGATGGGCGCCACCAGACGTATGCGCACGAGAGAGATAACACTGCCATCGGTGATGAAGGTCGAATATCGATCTGATGTTGCCGTCGCGAAAGTAGACTCGATTTCCGGAAACCAGACGTTCGCAACCACCCAGAATCAAGGTAGCAGTAACGCATTTTGGTAGGTTGTCTGCAGAGTAAACTGTTTACCTTGCCTTCCCTCCAACGCGTTTCCCAACCGGCCAACAGCGCCACGGCGCCCAGTAGGAGAAGTCAAGTACCGGCATTCACTGCCTGACTCATCTTCATGCCCGCTCCGAAGTTCCGCCACACGCACAGCGCTACCCGTCCATGTCGGCACCACCGGGTTGTCTAAGATCACCCGGCATTTTTTTCCACGAATTCCAAGGGCGTGGCATCGGCATTCGCCATGACCGGCAAAGGCCGCTCAGATCAATCCCGCGGCCAGCCCTCCACCCACCAACAGCATCATCACCGCCGCAACGACCTGCACCGCACGCAGCGTGATCTTGCGCAGCAGCCGCTTGCCAAAAACCGCACCGATAAAGGCACACGCTATACCCACCGCGACGGGAATCACCAGTTCCTGTGACCGGGCGAAGTGTTCGGCCAGGAAAGTGACGCCATACACGACCAGACGCACCGCGTCGACGATCACCGCTGACACGACGCCCGTAGCCACAAAGGCCTCTTTGGCCAGCCCGGCCTTGATCAGAAAGGCCGAACGAAACGCGCCCTCTTATATTCTCACAAATAAGAACCATTTGAGAACAGCCATGCGTAACCTCGCCGAGCAGCCAACGGATCCTACCAGCCCGCGCCCCCTTAGCGTCGACACCTTCATCGCAGGCCTCAAACGCAAATACGCTGGCCGGATCACCGGAGAACGCGTCATCCCCGCTCGAGAAGGTCGGTATGCCGAATTTCCCCCGGAGCTAGATCTGCGGCTCGTCACGGCGCTGCATAAGCGCGGCATAGAGCGCCTCTACCGACATCAACGCGAGGCTTGGGACTTAGTTGCGCAAGGAAAGCCGACGGTGATCGTCACGCCGACGGCTTCTGGGAAGACGCTTTGCTATAACTTGCCGGTACTCCAGGCGGCGCTCCAGGACCAAGCCAAGTCGCTCTACCTATTTCCGACCAAAGCCCTATCGCAAGATCAAGTCGCTGAAATTCTGGAACTCAATCAGGCCGGTGGCTTAGGCGTCCGCGCGTATACCTTCGACGGCGATACCCCAGGCGACGCCCGCAAAGCGGTGCGCACTCGGGACGTCTCACCGTGCAAGCGACCCACACGAAGCGTGAATGCACCGATGACCACGAAGTCGCTGCACGCTTGCAGGGGCAGGCTTTCGCACCCGGACTGATCCGTATCGAGCAGCGTCGATTACTGGCGCATGTACCCGGGTGGGAGAGAGTCTCGGCAGCGGCGTTTACGCGATTCTCCCTAATTACTGGCGGTGACGCCATTGAGCCCCACGAACTCTTGTTTCTCGACACCGAAACCACGGGCCTCGCGGGAGGCACGGGGACGCTACCGTTCTTATTAGGACTCGCGCGCATCGATGGCGATGAGCTGCACGTATGCCAATGGTTCCTCACGGGCTTTCGGGGCGAAGCCGCTTTACTGGAAGATGCACGTAGCTGGTATGGCCAGGCACGGCATTTGGTGAGTTTCAACGGTAAGGCCTTCGATGTGCCACTCCTCACCACCCGTTACCGCCTAGCGCGCCTCGCGGAACCCCTTGCGGTAATAAAACACCTGGATCTCTTGCATCCCACGCGCCGCGCCTTCGGGAGCCGTTGGCCCGATTGCCGTCTGCAGACCGCCGAACGCGAATTGCTCGCCTTTGAACGAGAAGATGATTTGCCGGGCCACCTTGTGCCCGAGGCATGGGCAGCGTTTGTACGCACGGGAACGTTCACCGAGGTGCCGCGCATCCTGCATCACAACTTGCTGGATTTGATAACGCTGACGGGCTTACTCTCCAGGTTGGTCCGCGTCTATGCCGAACCCGGGTTTGCGGAGTCCGATACACACGCCATTGCGCGCGTTTTCCGCCAACGAGGTCACGACGCCATTGCTTATCAGTACTTATGCGACCGATCCGACGAACTTGATGCGGCGGGGCTCATGGAGCTAGCCGATTTGCATCGGCAACGCCGGGCTTGGCGGGAAGCCGTGCAGATCTGGACGCGACTTGCTCATGAGGATCATGCCCTAGCGATGGAACGCTTAGCGAAGTACTATGAACACGTGTGTCGAGATCATCCGACAGCCCTGCTATGGAGCAGCCGACTGTTGCAGGTACAAGCGGATGATCGGCAACACCATCGCCGTCAAGCACGCTTGATTGAGCGGATAAACGCAAGCAGCTAGTCTCCGCGCTACTTTCCCCCTCACCCCATCGGCGGTTTGATGCAGCGACGAGTCGCCCATCTGGACATGGATGCCTTTTATGCATCGGTGGAGCTATTGCGCTATCCACAATTGAGAGGCTTGCCAGCGGTGATTGGCGGTCGGCATCACGGGCACCTCCGGACGGGGGACACCTTTCCTCGCCTTCGTGATTATGTTGGGCGGGGTGTCGTCACCACCGCGACCTATGAGGCGCGGGCATTCGGCGTCCACTCAGGCACGGGCATCATGAAAGCCGCCAGACTCGCGCCTGATGCGATCCTGCTGCCGGCGGACTTCGAACAGTATCGACATTACTCGCGGCTATTCAAAGCGGCCGTCGCCGAAATCGCACCGGAAATTGAAGACCGTGGCATCGACGAGATTTATATCGATCTGACCAACGTTCCAGGTGTCACCGTAGAACTCGCTCACCGCATCAAGGCCAACGTGCGACGCGCAACCGGTTTGTCTTGCTCCATTGGGATCACACCCAACAAGCTCCTCGCCAAGCTCGCCTCGGAGCTGCAGAAACCGGACGGATTGACGGTACTCTCCTATGCGGATCTCCCCACCCGTATCTGGCCGCTGCCGGCGCGGAGCATCAACGGCATCGGCCCGAAGGCGAATGCAAAGCTCGCTGCACTCGGTATTCACACCGTTGGCGACTTGGCCCACACGGATCCCGCAAGACTGGTAGCGAGGTTTGGCCTGCACTACGGGACTTGGCTGACTGACGCCGCCCACGGACGCGATGAACGCCCGGTGGTCACCCACCGAGAGCCCAAGTCCATTAGTTGCGAAACCACGTTCGAACACGATTTGCATCCAAAGCGTGACCGAACGGCCCTGTCCAACATCCTGCTGGGGCTGTGCCAGCGCGTCAGTGGCGATCTCGGCCGTAAGAGTTACCTCGGGAAGACCATCGGTATCAAACTCCGCTATGATGATTTCCGGACAGTGACCCGCGACGTCACGCTAGAGGAGGCGACGGCGGATCCGGAGACCATCCGAGCTGCTGCGCGAACCTGTCTTCAGCGGGTAGCGCTAGATCGAAAACTACGCTTGCTCGGGATTAGGATCACGTCGCTTAGGCCCTCGCGGTACGTTGGCGACCTCAGTCCGCCCGCTGTCTGCCCTGACGGACCCGCAATATGAGCCATGACCCGCCGCCGCTGACAGCGGTTGATACCCCACGGTAGATTGGAATGAAATGCCAGAGCCCAACACTGCATTTAGCGGAACTCGCTGATGCCCAGCAGATCGCTCGCATGTCACGCGACCTCGTTGAGGTGGGCCTCGGTTGGTCGTGGACACCGGATCGAGTGAGCCGATCGATTCAGTGTCCCGATACGGTCGTCTTGAGTGCGCATGATGGCCCAAGGGTGACCGTGCCGGTTACCTGGCAAGCCCGCAGGCTTGCCCTACAGATCTCGTCCTGGAAAGGCTAGTGTAATCAAGCACGTTTCCGGCGGCGTGATAATCCAGCGTCTTCGCGCGTGTTGCGGCGACGGGAGGATTCCGAGCGCGCGGTCGTCTTTTTCTTGCCCGGTGTGTCGCCCTCTTCCTTGCCCTTGAGGCTGCTCTTCAGTAACGACATGAGGTCGATGATCTCGGCGCTGCGCCGCGGCTCTTTGCCATCTTCCGGCTGTGTGACTACAGTCGATTTTCCAGCCTTGACTTTCGCCTTCACCCGCGCGAGCAGATCTTCGCGGTAGGTGTCGCGATATTGCCCCGGGTCCCAATCCTCGGTCATGTCTTCCACGAGTCGCGTTGCCATCTCGATCTCGCGCTCGTTGAGGGCGACCTTCTTCAGGCCGAGCTCAGGGAAATGAAAGTCTTCTGTCGATCGGATTTCATGCGCATAGCGCAGCGTAATCAACAGCAGCATGGCGTCGACAGGGATCAGCGCCGCCAGATGCTGCTTCGTGCGCAGCACGACGTTCCCCACAGCCACCTTCTTGGTCTGTCGCAAAGTTTCACGCAGCAGTGCATAGCTTTTCTGGGCACGTTTGCTCGGTTCGAGGTAATACGGCGTGTCGTAATAGTAGGGCTCGATCTGGCCCTCTCGTACGAAGGCCACGATGTTGACGGTTTGCGTCGCCTCCACATTGGCCTGCTTGAAATCCTCATCGCTCATAATGACGTACTGGTCATCTTCGTAGCGATAGCCTTTGACGATGTTGTCCTCGGTGATCTCTTTGCCCGTGCGCTTGTTGATCCGTCGGTACCCCACCGGCGCCATGTCACGCTTGTCAATCAAATCGAAGTCCAACTCGCTCGCGCTTGACCCGGGATAGAGGGTGATGGGAATGTTCACCAGGCCGAACGCGATGTCGCCCTTCCAGACTGGCCGCTTGCTTCCGCCTCGTGCCATGGGTCATCAAGGCTCATCCGCGCGGTCCCGCATTTCGGGCGCGCCGGCGCTGGAAGCGCAGTGCGCACAGCAATAGAAGTCTTCATCGCTCTCCATGCCGTGGCCGATGATCCGGCAACCGCAATGGCTGCAGGTAGGCGCAAGCATATGGATGGCGCACTCGAAGCTGTCGAACACGCGCGACGCGCCGTCCATCGTCACGGTAAAGCTCTTGTCGTAATCGTTACCGCACATTTCGCATTTAGCCATAGTTAAAAGTCCCCGGAGATGTCAGAGGTGTGGTGAGCTGAAATCCAAGACCTATTCTCAGCGAAAAGCCGAGATAGTGGGTAAGGCCGTGTGTATTTTTCATGAGGCTCTCGATCCTACGCTGGACCCCTTAAAGGCGTCGTTCGTAGTGGTTTGAACTCACGAAGGGGCAATTGAAGTGCCATGTGACACCGCTATTTGCTGTTTAATTAAATCAATGGCTTACATGGCCCGTGCTCACATTAAATGATGCTCGCTCAGTAATTCTTACAACCGCAGGCGCAAGGACCCTGCTTGGCGCCCCTGATCCTAATCCTACACCCCATCCCATCCGGTTAAGCCGCTGAGCCGACCATCCCCCTTGGCCCTCCCCGGGCGCAAGACATCGAATCGCCCGAAGGTCCCAGATTCTGGACCGAGAGACCGAGGACTAGCGTGTTTGACAATTCATTGCAAAACAGTACTTTTCTTGTCGACGAGGAGGGCGTTTGTTTTTCTTATACTCTGGTCAAGGAGGAGAACTATGAGAACTGCCACGCGGTCGGGTAGAAACGGGGCGCACGCACGCGGCTTGGTCATGTTGCGCCGAAGCCCCTTCGATCCCGGACGGCCCGATTTCCAGGGTCCGGTTCTGGCCATCGCCGCCGGGGCGATCCTCTGTCCTGCGCTCAGGCACTGCACGTCGCTATCGCTCGTGCGTGCCTTCGCTCAATGACTCTACGCCGTCATCTAGAGGACGGCTATTGCGGGCTCCTCGCCTCGGTCTTCGACCTTCCAGGGCTCGTCGCACGGAAGAGCTTGAGCATGAAGAGGAGATCCTGGATGAAGGGCTAGAGGAGACCTTCCCGGCGAGCGACCCGCCCGCCGCAGTGCAGCCGGGGCATGCGCCGCCGACGGGCGAGGACAGGGATCAAGAAATGAAATACCCTTGAAACGATCCAGTCGATAGCAAGCGCGGGTGGTGGGCGGCGAGATATGC
The DNA here is from genome assembly GCA_030859565.1 of Pseudomonadota bacterium. NCBI lineage: Bacteria > Pseudomonadati > Pseudomonadota > Pseudomonadota bacterium. The sequence goes on along the minus strand of JALZJW010000112.1, from coordinate 5,649 downwards.
TCAACGCAGGGTGTAAACTTTACATCGGCGACTGTAATCCTTCCCGCTGTCAACGGGCGTGGCGATCACATTATCGACCAGGACCGATTGTTAGCCCTCCGTGAGCGATATGAAGCGCAGATCCGCGGCCGATCGGGCGGTCGATAGCAAGTATCGATAGGAGAAGAAAACTCCGACAAAGGATTACAGGTTGACGAGTGCTCTGCTCGGCCGGAGCATATTCGCTATGCATTTTCGTCCGGCCAAATGGGTGAGAAAATCATTCCACGCGATGCGAATAGGAGGAAACATGAAAATGAATCGAAGGCTCATACCGGGCTTTGTACTTGCATCTATGATCCTTGCAGGATGCGACGAGTTGAAGGAAAGCAATATGCGTAGCTCCGAAATGCCGCGCGAAAGCACCACTCCAGAAAGCACCCTTCCCGTGCCGAACACGACACCGGATATTCCCTCTCAATCCAATACTGACGATACGATTATTCCCCAATAATACTCAATGCGGATAGGCCGGCGCGCCTGGTACGGCCACGTACCGCTTTAGATCCTGTAAATCGCGCCCTTGCCGTGCCGTAGCTGTCGATCTGGTAAACCTCACCTTGTTTCCGCTGTGGAAGGGCCAGCTCAAGAATAGAGAGATTCTTGCGAACCATAGTTGCAAAAGGACGATAGGTGGGACTTGCCGTTGCCAGAGCGTCATAGATGTTTTCCCTACAATTAGCAATTTGCCACACACACGTCATTTCCACTGCAAGTCCAGCTCCTCCAACAGCGTTTGTTCCGCAGCGTCGCCCGCCACGAGAAGGGATTGCCTCCGGCATTCTTCGGCGGCAGGATGATGGATCGCCAGAGCGAACACTTCCAGGACAGCGACAGCCATCGCCGGTTTGCGGCGGCCCTCGACCCGGTGTGGAGGCCCAAATATCTAGCCTCTCCGGGCGGGTTGAAAACGTCGCGCATCCTGCGCGACGTGGCGAGCCTCGCTTAGCGGGGCCAGGCGTGAGCGGTCGGGCCGCTGGGGCTTACGGGGAAAGGGTAGCGGAGCGCGGGCTAGGGGCGATGGGCGATAGGTACAGCCCCAGTCGGAGGCTAGAGCCTATCGCCGTCCCCCCCGCCTCCGCCTCGACAGTACCCTCACGCACCCTGTGGCAACATCCTTGAGCGCCACCCCCGAGACCCGGCGGCTGAGCGCCTCGGCGATCAGATAGCCGAGCTTCAAGTAAACGCGCAGGTCCGCTGATCGTGCTGCACGGCGATGCCGATCAAACGGTCAATCCTGCCAATGCAAGTCGATTGATCGAGAACGCCATCGAAACTCACCGGCTGATGAGTCCCGGTTCGCCATTGCAGTTGAGTGTGCAGGCGGTAGATGAGACTGACGAGAGCTACGGATATCGCCGAACCAGGCACTCTGCAGTAAATGGGGCCAGCATGATCGAGCAATGGCAAATACGCGGCGCCGGCCACGCCTGGTCCGGCGGAGATGCGGCGGGCTCGCATACCGAACGCGTGGACCCGATGCGACCAAGGCCTTCGATCAACACGCTGCGCCGGATGTAGGGGCTACTCCGCACGTTATGGATTCCGCCGCTCCGACGTGACCGCCGGGCTCGCATCGTCCGCACCGACGGCTGAGATGTGCCCGGTTTCTTCCAGCACCGCCAGCTTGACCGGATCCGGCGAGTCATAACCCAGCTTGCGCAAGCCGGCCAGTAATTCTTCGCGGCTCACCCCTTCGCGCTCGAGCGCCCGCTCGATGATGCGGCCGTCGCGCACCAGCACGCTCGGCTTGCCGCGCACCAGATGACGGGTCCATGTCGAGCGCGCGCATAACGCGGCCAGGCCGCGGTGCGCGGCGAACACGGTAACGACGAACACAAGCGCATTGGCCCATCCGTCCTGTAGTGCTGTGCTCTGGATCACGACGCCGAGCGTGATCAGGACGATCAAATCAAAGGTCGTGGTCTGTCCCGCCAGCCGCTTGCCGGCCAGCCGCATGATCACGATCAACACCGCGTAGTACGCAAGCGCCTTGACGGCCTGCAACACCAATTCGTCGAGCATCTAAGTTGCGTCGAACACGTCACGCCTCCCGCCGCCGCGCAACGTCCTCGTCGTCGACCGCCGGATGCTCGACGCGCTGCACGCCCGTGGCGCGCCGATCGAAATCTTCGCGAGTTAGCGAACGGTTGATGCCGAACGCGGCGCGCGTGCCTTCCGCGGCCGCAACGATTACCAGTTGGACGTCCTTGATGATATTGCCCGCGACAAAGACGCCCGGAACGCTGGTGGCTTCATAGCGGCCGCAGCGAATGCCGCCCTTCTTCGTAATTTGACAACCCAACTTGCGTGCAATCTGCGACTGCGACACGCACGGTGTATCGAAGAACAGTGCGCGGCGCGGCAGTCTGCGGCCGCTTTTGAATACCACTGCGTCTAATTGGCCATTGTCGCCCGCAAGTTCGACGATGCGCTCCTCAATCAGCTCCACGCCATTGCGCAAGAGGTGTTCTTTTTCGCTTTCTTGAAGCCCGGAGTGGCCGTCGGTGCAAAGCGCGATGTCTGACGTCCATGCCGTCATCGCACGTGCCATCTCTAACCCGCGAGAACGCTTGCCATAGACGGCGATCGGTGCGCCCCGCAACTCCCACCCATCGCAATAGGGACACTGATGAACACTCTTGCCCCAGAACTCCTCGATACGCGGCAGCGCAGGCAATGGGTCCCTGACCCCGGTTGCAATCAACATTTTTCGCGTCAACTCCGAGCGATCATCATCCAGCATTACGCGAAACATAGTGTCCGAATCGCGGGCAACGTCGGTAACTTCGCCCTCCCAGAACTCGACGTTGTCATAGCGCGCTAGTTGCTGACGAGCCAGCGTCCGAAATTCGGTGGGCGCAACGCCATCGCGCGTCAGAAATCCACGCATTTCATGCGCCGCCCAATTACGAGGCGTCCCTGCGTCGCACACCAGTACCTTCCTGCAGCAACGCCCGAGCACCAAGGCGGCGGATAGGCCTGCGGGACCGCCGCCGATGATGATGGTGTCCCAGGGTCTAGCGCGCATGTCGCCGCTCCAACCTGTGCCTTGGCGGGCGTGGGCACATTGCTTGCCGTAACTCATTGGCTTTTCTCAAACACTCAAGCACACGAGAGGGATTGGTTATGAATTTCATCGTCTGGATCGTTGTAGGCGGTCTTATCGGGTGGCGCCCGGGCACCGCCTCGATCGCCGGCGCGGCCATTCGAGAGCCAGGCACAGGGATGTTGCCTGCTTGGCGTGCCGAGGATGCAGCGACTCCAAATGACCTGATCCCAAACGATCCCCGATTCGATCCGGTTCAGCCCCCTGAGCCCACCCTCCCACCTTGACCCGCGCTCGCGCGAGACGGCAAACGGTCCTGAAATTTGGTACCTCGGGCCGATGAATGGCCCGAAAATTCCCCGATTCTGGACCGAGACTCGCGTAATTGACAATTCCCAGGTCTATCACTATTGTTCCTTTCGACGAAAAAGGGCGTTTCTTCCTATACCCCGGATGGCAGACGCTTTTCCGCCATTGTGAGAAATGGCCGCCGCAATATCCTCCGTGCCAGCCGCTTCGATATCAGCAGCACCGCCGCGCCGTGGCGGGCCGGGACGATGGCCGTCGCGCGACCGATCCCAGACGCTGCCCCGGCGATGCTTGGCTTGCTCATGGTGCGCTCCAAAAAAAGGAAACAATACCTCAGCGCCCGCTTCCCGTCACGAACGGCCCTCGGCGATCTGCCCGGGCGAAGACCCGTGCCGGCCTGGCGATGAAGTGGCGATCAATGAAAAGGTTTCCCGCGAGATCTAATCTGAATTGCTCCGGGGGTTCATCGCGGGCTACCCTTGGGCCAGGAGGACAAAGTATGAATGAACTAGCAGCCAGGAAATGCGAGCCGTGCGACAACGCGACAAAAGCCCTTAAGGGAACGCGGCTCCAGGAAATGAAACGCAAACTCGCCAACCCGAAATGGAAAGTGGTGAAGGGCCAACTGGAGCAGGAATACAAGTTCAAAGACTTCAAGCAGGCGCTCGCCTACACCAATAAGGTCGGCGCGGTGGCGGAAAAGATCGGCCATCATCCGAACATCTCGCTTACCTACGGCGAAGTGAAAATCCAAATCTGGACACACAAAGCCAACGGCTTAACCGAAAATGATTTCGTCCTTGCGGCGAAGATCGACCAACTCAGGTAGACACAGGAGCCGGTTATGGAGCTGAAGTCGGGCGCCCCATTCTGGCCGATTAAAACCTCCTGGACCGTTGACACGCTCGAACGCGTGCTTAGCGCCGCGTTGACAGCAACGTCTTGCTCTATGCGGCGAGTGGGCGGGCCACGAATGCGTCCAAAACAGCCCAAGCTAGACGCCTCGTCCATGAGGAGGATGTAGTCATCTCCTTCCAGGAAAACCGCCACGCCCGAAGACCGCCACCGCGTGCGGCAGGAGAAAGCCAAACCCCTGCTCGAGACGATACGCACCTGGCTAGACACGGTGTTACCGGCGGTGCCACCCGAAAGCTTAACCGGTAAAGCACTGTACTATCTCCATCATCAGTGGCCTAAACTCATCCGCTATCTCGAGGATGGACGGCTGTCGAGATAACAATATGGTCGAGAATGCCATCCGCCCCTTCGTCCTGGGCCGTAAGGCGTGGCTATTCTCAGATACCGTACACGGTGCCAAATCCAGCGCCAATCTCTATGGCCTCATTGAAACGGCTAAAGCTAATAACCATGAGCCTTATTACTACCTCCGTCACCTCTTCACGGAACTACCACAGGCAAACTCCCTCACCGATATCGAGGCGCTCTTGCCCTTCAACCTCAAACCGGAACAGATTAGCCGTTCGCCTCCCTAGCCGATAGAATGCGGTTACCTAACCGCTTACACATATCTGCGGGCGCGGCGAGTTCCAGAAGGCGGGCGGGCAGCTCGCGCTTCGCGCGGTCTCGGAGTTCGCGCTCGACTTCCGGCGATATCGTCGTGGGTTTCGGACGCAGGCGCTCCTGCTCACGCCGTTGCTGCTGCTTCTCTATCCAGGCTCGCTCCCGGTCCGCGAATGCCGCAGCCTCGCGCTTCGAGCCCCACCGCGGAATGGTAACCCGGACCGTTCCATCGTCGGCCACACGAATCACATATCTGCGGGCGCGTGGATGGCGAACAAAGACGAAGGGGGTTCGAATGGCAGCGATGGCTGACGTTCCGGCTCAAGCCGGACACTACGATAGATCAATAAATCGGTGAGATTGCGGGCGACCTGTAACATGAACGCATCGTTCGGGTTGATCGTGATGCCAGCGATGTGGACTGAGCGCCTCGCAAGCTCGATGAAAAAGAGCACGTAGTGCATGACGAGTCCCTGGACGGTCCAGACTTCGACGGTGAAGAAATCCGCAGCGGCCAGCACCTCCCAGTGGGCATTGAGAAACGTGTCCCAGGACGTCTTCTTTCCCCGCCGGGGTGCGGGGTCCATGCCGTGCTGTCTCAGAATGTTAGCGACCGTGCCGCGGGCGACTTGGTGGCCAAGGTTGGCTAGCCCGCATTTCTCACCAATGTGTCGATACATGAGCTAAAGGCATTGATGAGGACATCAGAAAAGAAGACCGCTTGAATTAGC
>JALZJW010000111.1:6660-13178 GCA_030859565.1 Pseudomonadota bacterium | reverse complement strand
GCCCGGCGGCGGTCGGCGGGAGGTTGTAGAGCACCCAGTGCACCCAGGTCATCTTCGGCGCTGCCGGATCGGGGGCGTCAGGGTCGTCGAGGATGAGGGCGAAGCTTTTCGTTTCCGAGGGAATTCCGGTCCAGGCCAATGGCGGTGAGATGTCCTTGCCGTCGCAGGTGTATGCTTGGGGGATGGTGCCGTTGTGGGCGAAGGCCGACGAGGTCAGTGACAGGCTCATGGGTTTTGCCTCCTTCTCAGCCGCCAGGCTGTGGGCCGCCAGCGCGAGCAGGCACAGCGGGGTGGTGATGAATCCGATCGCGGACCGATGCATGGAACGCCCCCCTTCCGCCTTCGGAGTTTGCCGGTTGACATCATAGACAGTGTGCCGCAGTTCCTCAAGCCAAGGACAAAGTCATGGCGATGGCGGAACGAGTCCTGCTATCCGCTGGCATGCTGCACTTGCCAGCGTAGATCTCTGTAGCGAGACCAACAATCAGATCGGCCTCGCATGGCCATCTGTACCGCACTGTCGGTGTCTCAGCCACTCCCGGACAATCACGCGATGAACTTCGTGGCATTTCGCATAGTTCTGATCGCGATTGTTGAACAGCACGTGCAGACCTCTGAAAGGTCAGCTTCGGAGAGATCGTGTCACTGCGATCGCTGGCTTTTTCTGTTCCATCAACAGCGGCGGCCACGAACAGTTGCGAAGGGGTTGACCGTTAGCTCGCAACTTAAACTGTCCCTGAAACTATGCGAAGGCAGCGCTATGCTGCGCTTTACGCTTATCTGGGCGACACCGTGTGGTAGACTCTAACTTACGTCGTTAGAATTTTCGGCTAGAGCGTCTGATCTTCCGCTCTACGGGTTGTTGTGATTGGGTAACCATCTGAGATTGCGAGGCCCGAGTGATGGATCAAAGCAGGCGTTCACCTGCTATTACCCACTTGTCCTGGGGAAGGATGGAAATGGACGGGTATGCTCCATTCAAGGACGCCAAGGTTTATCCTGGTGGCGCCAGAGAGTAGGACTGGCGTGAAACAGAGACCAATCACGCGACGAGCGCCGACCTATGAAACCAGATCCGAGCAAGGCTCGCAACCCGCCCGTGCGAGTACCCATCGCATTCGGCAACCCGATGTTGGCTTCGCGCGGCCGCGTGCGCATGATATTGCCCTGTCCCGATCGCTCCAGGACGAGCCCCTGGATGACCCGCGCGAGCGTCTGCGCGCCGGTGAGTCCATTCTTCTTTATCGCTAACACCGTCATTGATAGACTAAACCAAACGCCGATTCAGCTGGTCACAATCGTGTTGTGCTTCACTGCCCGTTCTAAATCAAGGGGCCTAGACGAATGGCAAAGGCGATTTACCTAATAAACCCGGCTTGCGATTTTCCCACCTACTTTGGCGCGGAAGTTTACGCCGCCAACGGGTTTCGGCCCGTGACATTGATGGCCGATCTTGCTGTTGTAACACTGGCCGCCATGGCGCCCAGCGACTTCGAGGTACGGCTGTGCGACGAAAATATAGCGCCCGTCGATTTCGATTGTGCCCCCGATTGGGTGGGGATCACGGGAAAGATCACCCAGTGGGGCCACATGAGGAACATCGCTCGGGAGTTTCAACGGAGAGGAAAGATGGTCGTGATCGGCGGTCCCTACGCGTCATTGTGCCCGGCGGTCGTTCGTCCCTACTGTGACATTCTCGTGCGCGGGGAGGTGGAAGATATCGCCGAGGAATTGTTTTCCGATCTCAGGGGTGGTGGCTGGAAAACCGAGTACGTTGGAAGCAGGCCGGATCTGAGTCACTCTCCGCGACCGAGATGGGACCTTTATCCCAATGACCGGGCTCTTTCCGGCACGGTTCAGACCTCGCGCGGATGCCCGTTCGAATGCGAATTCTGTGATGTAATCCAATACCTCGGGCGCAAGCAACGGCACAAACCGGTTGAGCAGGTGCTCGGAGAGCTCGATGCGCTCTACCGGATTGGCCACCGCTTCGTGTTTCTCGCCGATGACAACTTCACGGCTTACCGCGGTCGGGCAAAAGAGCTATTAGCGGCGTTGCGGGATTGGAATTCGCGGCGTGACCGCGGGGAGATTGGCTTCGCGACCCAGGTGTCCATCGATGCCGCGAAAGATGAGGAGCTTCTGGAGCTGTGTGCCGAGGCGGGGCTCACGCACGTTTTCATCGGCATCGAGACACCGAACGAAGACAGTCTACGAGAGACCAAGAAGCATCAGAACCTGCGGATTAACCTCGCCGATCAAGTGCAGCGCTTCCTCGACCATGGTATTGCGGTTACCGCAGGCATGATCGTGGGTTTTGACTCGGACGGCCCGGACATTTTCGACCGCCAGTACGAATTCGCCATGTCTATGCCCATCCCGATATTCAGCCTGGGGGCTCTGGTGGCCCCCGCGGCAACCCCGCTTCACGAACGGATGGCGAGGGAGGGGCGTTTGGTATCCGGGGGATCGGAGGTTGCCGCCGCGCCGTGGAACACCAACATCGTTCCCCGCCAAATGACGCGGGAGCAGTTGTTAGAGGGGATCCAAGGGCTCTGCAATAAGCTCTATCAGCCTTCTGCATTCGGAGAGCGGGTTCTGCGGTTCATGGCCGCACTGGGGGAAAGCGGGGGCCCCCGGCGTGGTAAAGCCAAACGGGATCCCGGTGGGGATCTCCGTACCGTGGACCACGATAGTCTGGCGCTTCTATCGAAATTAGAGCGATTCGGGCCGCAGGAGCAGGAAATGTGGTCAAGAATCACGCGGGAGCTCTACAAAAAACCGGAACTGCTGGGCTTCGTGATGGGATCGCTGCTCCAATACATGCAAATCCGTTACATGTACGAGCAGGGACGATTCTGGGAATCGCATCCGGCTTAAAAAACCAGCACCTGTCATCTCGTGTCACCCGACCGGCGAGGACCGCCAAAGTCGCCAACCCACATCGCCGTGGCGCTAGCGACCGCAATCGGCACCCATACAGCTCGCTCTCGCGATCCTAGGCATCGCGCTGGCCGTCGAGCACTAATCCCCGGGCCTCAACGCCTCACCTCAGGTCACAGCATCGCTCCCTGAACTGCTTTGTTCAGGGTAAGTGTCGCACGCGTGTGTAAAGCATGATACTGGGTTTTTAATCGGTCCCGGCAATCGATCTGCCTCAGCGCCTTGATTTCTTGAGTATTCATAGCTATAGTTAGCGTGAGTTACTACGCTACATGAAGATAGGTGCTCAACAATATGAGCGGGCGAAGTAACTGAACTGATTTTGATACCCTCAAACCCCGGAGCAACACCGATGGCAAAAGCAATGAAACCTGTGGTGAAGACTGCGAAAGCACCCCCTAAGGTCACGCGGAAGGCGAGCAGCCCGAAGAAAACGCCCGCAGCAAAACGCCCGACGAAAAAACCCACCACTGCGACGAAGCCCGGCGGAAAGAGATAGGCCGCACCTCGAGTGACGCGGCGCGCGGCGTCGCATGCGATGCTCGTGCGCGGTTCTTGCGCGGTCCGGTAGTCGGGCACTGTCACGTTGTTGCCCATCGTGGCTGCGGGTATTGACGACGCATTCAACGCATTCAACACCGACCCGCAATTATCTATCGCTTCGTACCCGAACTGCTACCGAAGTGGGGGCTCAATAATGAGTACGGAAGGCGTAAGCGTGCGGCAGTGCCACTTTCCATAGCCGTATAGCTGCTGGGACACTGTCTGCATTTCAATGTGGAGAGTGATAATGGGTAGACCCATTGTTCATTGGGAACTGATGTCGGAGGATCCGGCGAAAGTGTCGGCCTTCTACGAGAAGATCTTCGGAGGCTGTGGAAACAGACTAAGAAGTAATGAAGACGACCTACCAGAGCGTGTCAGATTTTTTGTGTTTAGGCCGTTCATGCTCATCGTTATGAATTCACGATGAACCGTTGTTCAAATTGCAACGCCAACTGGGTCTTCGCGGCATGCCAGACGATGGGCGGATTCTTCCATCCTTCAGAGATATTCCGCAAGACCAACCACAACAGTTTAGTCGCGGCTTCGTCACTGGGGAAATGGCCGCGACTGCGCACGGCTTTGCGCACTTGGCTGTGTAAACTTTCAATCGCGTTCGTGGTGTAGATGATTTTCCGGACCTCGGGCGCGAAGGCGAAGAACGGGATGACCTCCTCCCAGTGCCGCCGCCAGCTTTGGGCGATGGCCGGGTATTTCTGCCCCCAAGGACCGGCATCGAAGGCTTCGAGCCGTTCGCGAGCTGTCTCGGCGTTCTCAGCACGATAGATGGGCTTGAGTGCCGCGGCGATCATTTTTCGCTCCTTCCACGACGCAAACTGCATCGAGTAGCGGATTAAATGGACGATGCAGGTCTGGACCACGGTCTCAGGGAAGACCGCCGTAATCGCTTCCGGAAAGCCTTTTACGCCATCGACGACCGCAATCAGGATGTCCTGAGTGCCACGGTTACGTAGCTCGGTCATCACCCGTAGCCAGAACTTGGCCCCCTCGGTTTGTTCAATCCAGAGCCCGAGAATTTCCTGATGCCCCGAGCAGCGGATCCCAATCGCCAAATACACCGCCTTGTTCTTCACCGTCCCCTCATCGCGGATCTTCACCCGCAAGGCATCGAAAAAGACAATGGCGTACACCGATTCCAGCGGCCGGCTCTGCCAGGCGCCGACTTCCTCCAGCACCGCATCCGTCACCGCCGAGACCAACTCCGGCGAGATCTCCGTGCCATACAGCTCCCGCAAGTGCGCCTGGATCTCACGGGTACTGAGACCTCGGGCGTATAGGGAGATGATTTTTTCGTCGAAACCAGGGAACCGGCGCTGGTACTTCGCAATCAGCTGCGGCTCAAAGCGGCTGTGACGATCGCGGGGAATCGATAATTCCAGCTTCCCACTCTCCGTCAGCACCGTCTTCTGGCTACGGCCATTGCGGTGATTCCCAACAGCCTGTTCCTCGTCCTGACCCAGATGGTGATCCAGCTCGGTACTCAGGATGCGTTCGGCCAGCGCCTTTTTCAGTTCGTCGAGCAAGCCACCTTGCTCGAAAACCGTCTTTGGATCGCGCCCCGCTAGTAGGCTATCCAGTAATTCACTCGTGATGTTCATGTTCGCCATACGTCGTTCCTCTCTTCACATTTAACGTATAGCCTAAAACACAAAATTCCTTACACTCTCACCTACCACGGGAGCTGCCTGTGCTTCCCGAAAATCCATATGTAGCTAAATAAGCCCCAGATCTAGCTCGGGGAAGGCATTTGGATTGTAGGGTGACAAAGAATCCTCGACACCCTAACGCTATCCATAATGTTTACCCTTGTCCGCACCTTTCTCGCGTTCCTGACAGCCTGCTTTCGCTCTCGCGCAGCACTACAGATGGAGAACGCAATGCTTCGGCTGTCCATCCCACAGGTCGTCAACCGCTTACCATCATTCTGCATACCCGGTCAACTCCAAATATCCCCGCCCGTTTACGGGCACACCTTGTGCCGTGCCGCGAACCGCGATCGCTCCTTCCCAATAACGCACCGACACATCCAGCTCTTGGTCAGCGAGTAATGGCGCAACCTCAAGCACCAGCTCCTCTTTCGGGAGGTTCAGTCGCGTCCGGGCGGGGTAAAGGGCACCGCTGCGGGGGCTTTTGCTGTGGGAGAGCGTCGCGATCTCGACGTCTTGATGGCCCAACCGCTGCACCGTGCCATCTGGTGAAACTAATGTGCCGGCGCTATAGTTGTCGGTGCTACCGTCGCGCTTGCGGAGACGATAGAACATGATCTCGCGCTGGTCGGAGAGCTGGAGTGAATACCAGTCCCAACCCACCTGATCGTCCCCCAACGCACTGGTGCTCCACTCCCGGTCCATCCAGCTCGAGCCGTGGACGGCAAAGCGTTGGTCGCGAATGTGGATCGTGCCAGAAGTAGGCATGCGGGTGAGAGAGTAATAGTAAGAGGCATTGCCCGGTTCGGCACTCTTTTGGCTGAGTCCCTGGTCGCCTTGGAGCACCGGAGGCTTGCCTTGCTCCAACATGAGGTCGATAGCGACGTCATCTTGAGTTGCACGCAAGCGCAAGGGGAAGATGTTCTTCCTTTGCGGCTCCACCGACCAGTTGTCGAGCCAGACGTGTAGGGTGTGTTCTTTCGCTCCTGCCAGGCCCATGGCGGCACGGTTGAAACGCTCGTGGCTATGGAACGTCCTGCCGGTGATGTCGGAGAGGGCGAAATGGGCCGTGTAGAACTCGTTGGTTTGCCACGGAGAAACGGCCGTGACGGGTTTGGAGGACATGCAGATGCGGAAGAAAGTGAGTTGGTAACCAAAGGGACGTCCGTTGCGATCGTCGAGATTCCCAGTGAAATACCACCACTCCGTGCGAAATTGTGGATGCGGGCCATGGTCTTGGGGGAATGAAAAGAGGCGTGGCGCATAGGCGCGCGCATAACCTTCATCGTCATCCCCGCTGTTTAAAGCAGCGCTCAGGTGAATACTGTCTCGGCGTTGGCTTGAAACAGACGGTTCCCAGAGATT